>JALEZT010000112.1 GCA_022772725.1 Eubacterium sp. | reverse complement strand
TAATCTTTCCGTCGTTCATCATAATAAGACGGTTTCCGATTGCGATAGCGTCCTTCATATTATGAGTTATCATAATAGTTGTTAAGTTATTCTTTTCAACTATTTCGGTTGTTAATGAAAGAACCTTGTGCGCTGTTTTCGGGTCAAGCGCGGCGGTGTGCTCATCAAGAAGGAGCACCTTCGGTCTTTTAAGAGTTGCCATAAGCAGAGTTATTGCCTGCCTTTGACCGCCCGAAAGGAGACCGACCTTTGAGGTTAATCTTGTTTCAAGTCCCAAATCAAGAGATTTAAGAAGCTCAACATAGCCTTCCTTTTCCTTTTTTGAAACACCGGGAGCAAGAGTTCTGAATTTTCCTCTTCTTGAAGCAAGAGCAAGGTTTTCAACAATCTGCATATCTGCGGCGGTGCCCGTCATAGGGTCCTGAAAGACTCTGCCGAGATATTTTGCTCTTTTATATTCGGGAAGCTTTGTTACATCCTGACCGTCAATCAAAATGCTTCCGCAGTCAACGGGATAAACGCCTGCAATCATATTGAGCATTGTTGATTTACCTGCGCCGTTTCCGCCGATAACGGTTACGAAATCGCCCTCATTAAGAGTTAAATCAATTCCGTTTAAAGCATGCTTTTCATTAACCGTTCCGGGATTAAAGGTTTTATAAACGCCTTTGATTTCAAGCATTTTCAGCACCTCCCGTTCTTTTTACCTTCTTTGAAGATACTTTGCTTTTCCAATAAGGAATACCAAGGAAGAGCGCAACGACAATCGCCGAGAAGAGCTTCAAATCGTTTGCATTAAGTCCGAGACGGAGAACGAAGGTTATTACAATATAGTAAATAACTCCGCCGAAAACGCATCCGAGAAGCCTCAAAGCGAAATTCTTGAAGAGCTTGCCGAAAACAACCTCGCCGATAATAACCGCGGCAAGACCGATAACGATTGCGCCTCTGCCCATATTAACATCTGCAAAGCCCTGATACTGTGAATAAAGACCGCCTGCAAGAGCAACTATTCCGTTTGAAAGAACAAGACCGATAATCTTGTTAACATTCGTATTTATGCCGTTTGCACGCGACATTGCCTGATTATTTCCCGTTGCTCTGATTGAATGGCCGAGCTCCGTGCCGAAAAACCAATAAAGAACCGCAATGAGCACAACCGAAAAAATTGCGCCAACGATAAGCGACTGATTAATATCTCCGAGCGAAACAAGAAGATTATACTTTCTTGCGCTGAGCGTTTGGTTTGCCTTATTGCCAAGTATTCGCAGATTTATCGAATAAAGCGCAAGCTGGGTTAGAATACCTGCCAAAATGGCGGGGATTCCGAAGCTTGTGTGGAAAATTCCCGTAACAAAGCCTGCAAGACAGCCTGCCAAAAATGCAATAAGCATTGCAAGATAAATATTCATTCCGTTCGTTACGCAGAAAACAAGAACTGCGCCGCCCGTGCCGAAAGAGCCGTCAACGGTTAAATCGGCAATATCGAGAACTCTGAAGGTGATATAAACGCCTATCGCCATAAGTCCCCAAATAATGCCCTGCGTCGCCGCACCGGGCAAAGCCGAGCCGAACGACATCAAAAATGACATCATAATCATATCCTCCGAAATATCAAATATATTTTAAAAAAGCGGTGAGTTAAAAACCCACCGCCTTTAATGTTATCAAAATATACTGATTAAGTCAATAATAATTTATATATTATTTAATTATTCGGCAGTCATATCGATTGCTTCGTAATTCTCGGGAACTGTAATACCGAGAGCAGTTGCACGGTCTGCAACATACTTTTTGGTGAGGTCGGCAGCATACTGGATTTCCATTTCAGCAGGATTTGCACCGTTAAGAAGAATTTCAGCAGCCATTTCGCCTGCCTTCTGACCGATGCTGTAATAGCTGATTGAAAGAGTGCCTACGCCGCAGCCCTTGCAGATACCCTCTTCGCCTGCGATAATCGGAACGCCTGCGGGCTCTGCGATTTCGTTAACAGCGGAAGTTGCAGATGCGATTGTGTTATCTGTTGGGATATAGATAGCATCACATTCCTGGCAAGCCTGAGTTGTGATTGATGCGATTTCGTTTGTGTCTGCGCAGGTGTAAACCTTGCTTTCAAGGCCGAGAGTGGTTAATTCCGCTGTGATAACATCTGCCTGATACTTCGAGTTAGCCTCTGCTGAGCAATAAAGGATAGCAACTGTTTTTGCCTGAGGGCAAAGCTCTTTAATCATAGCAGCCTGCTCTGCAAGAGGAGCAAGGTCTGATGTTCCGGTAACATTAATGCCTGTTTTACCTGTCCAATCCGTAATTTCAAGAGCGGTTGCATAATCAGTGATAGATGTTGCAACGATCGGAATTTCGGTTGTTGCCGCCATAGCAGCTTGAAGAGCGGGAGTTGCATTTGCCATAATCAAATCAACGCCGTTTGCAACAAACTGATTTGTGATTGTTGCGCAGGTTGCGGAATCTCCGCCTGCATTCTGCTCGTCAAATTCAACATTCTCGGCACCGAGCTTTTCTGTGAGAGCATCTTTAAAGCCCTGAGTTGCGGCATCAAGTGCTTCGTGCTGAACGAGCTGGCAGATACCAACCTTATATTTTTTTGTTTGAGTGCTGCATCCTGCGAATACACCTGCAACTAAAACAGCTGTAAGACAAAGAGCAACAATTCTTTTGATTGCTTTTTTCATAATCGATCTCCTAACTATGTAATTTTACTATACCGCTTTTAAGCGGTGAAGTGTTTTTCTGTTGAACTAATTTTAGCACATATACATATTCCTGTCAAATAAAAAAACAGAGCAGAGGCTCATTTTGTTAGTAATTAACAATTGAGCCGCCGCTCTTTTGTGCAATTTGTAATTTTTAAAGCTGATTTGCTATATCCAAAATCAGCCTTTCGGTTTTCTCCCAACCTATGCAGGGGTCGGTTATAGACTTACCGTAAACGCCGTCCTCAATTTTTTGGCAACCGTCTTCAATATACGATTCAATCATAAAGCCCTTAACGAAGCGCTTTATATCTGCGCTATGGCGCATTGAATGAAGCACCTCGTTTGCAATACGCACCTGTTCAAGATATTTTTTAGAGCTGTTTGAATGGTTTGTGTCAACAATGACGGCGGGATTTTTAAACTTATCGCTTTCGCCGTACATATTATAAAGGGTTATTAAATCCTCATAATGATAATTCGGGTGGCAAATACCGTGCTTATCTATTCCGCCTCTTAAAATAGCGTGAGCAAGCTCGTTTCCCTTTGACTCAACCTCCCAGCCTCTGTAAACAAAGGTGTGGCCGCTCTGCGCCGCGGTTATTGCATTGAGCATAACGCTGTAATCCCCGCTTGTGCCGTTTTTCATACCGCAGGGAACATCCATTCCGCTTGCCGTTAAGCGATGGTCTTGGTTTTCAACGCTTCTTGCCCCTACTGCAACATAAGAAAGCAAATCGGAAAGATAGCGGTAATTTGACGGATAAAGCATTTCATCGGCAGAGGTTAAGCCCGTTTCCTCAATAACCTTTGAATGAAGCGAGCGAACCGCAATTATTCCCTCATACATATCGGGAACTCCGTCCGGGTCGGGCTGGTGCATCATTCCCTTATAGCCTGCGCCCGTTGTTCTCGGCTTGCCGGTATAAACACGGGGAATAATTATAATTTTATCCTTAACCTGCTCCTGAACGCGCGCAAGACGATGAACATAATCAAGCACGCTTTCCTCTCTGTCTGCCGAGCAGGGACCTATTATTAAAAGGAATTTATCGCTTTCGCCCTTGAAAACAGACGCAATCTGCAAATCTCTTTGCGCCTTTGCCTCGCTTGCCTTTGGGCTGAGCGGAAAAAGCTCCTTAACCTCCTTGGGAACGGGAAGCTTGCGCACAAAACGCATATTAGACATTGATTTATCTTCCGTTATTTCCATAATTTTCTCCCTTTAAATATTTTTAATTACATATATATTAGCCGTTAATTTCTTAATTGTCAATAAAAAAGCCCTCCCGCTCGAACAAAATTCGGCAGGAGAGCTGAACAGAGACAAAATTTAGAAATTATCAAGAAGGGATTTATAAAATTCGCAGTAATCATTTCGCTTTTCGGCAGTAAACGCCATTGCCTCTCTTGGATGGCGGTTAAGCTGACCCGTGAGCATATACTGAACATCATAGCCCCAAACAACACCGCTTTCTTTGAGCGGAATAATATACCTTTCAAGGAAGGTTAAAAGGCTGTATAAATTATATTTCGGATTTTTAAGGAAGCCGAGCAGAAGCTCCATAGCGCAGTTTCCCGCACCTCTGCCCATACCCGAAGCAGTTGCATCAAGATACGAAACGCCGTAAGAAAGCGTTTCAATAGTGTTTGCAAAGGCAAGATTTTGGTTGTTGTGAGCGTGGAAGCCGATTGCCTTGCCGTATTTTTCGCCTGCTTCAAGATATTTTTTTGCAAGCGCGCCTGCCGTTTCCGGATAAAGAGAGCCATAGGAATCAACAAGATAAATAACATCAACGCTTGACTCGCCGAGCATTTCAAGGGCGGCGTCTATCTGCTCTGTGTTTGCCTGACTGATTGCCATAATATTGCAGGTTGTTTCATATCCGAGAGCGTGAAAATACTCTATCATCTCAACTGCCGCAGGGATTTGATGAATATAGCAGGCAACGCGAACCATATCTATAACAGATTCGCTTTTCGGAACGAAATCCGTTTTGAAATCGCATCTGCCGACATCTGCCATAACGGCAATTTTCATATCGGAAACATTATCACCCACAATGCTTCTTATATCCGCCTCATCGCAGAATTTCCACTTGCCAAACTCACTTGGATTGAAAAGATTTTTTGAAGCACGGTAGCCGAATTCCATATAATCAACACCGCTTTTAATATTTGTTTTATAAAGCTCTGTTACAAATTCATCCGTGAACTCAAAATTGTTGCACAGTCCTCCGTCTCTTATAGTTGCATCAAGCACCTTAACATCTGTTCTGACAGACATCATATTACCTTTTCTGGGTGCCATAGATATTCCCCCTGTCTGCAATTTACTTTAACGCTTTAAAGTCTAATCACTTTAAAGCAGATTAGTGCTTATTATAACAGAGAGATTATTATTTGTCAAGAAAAAAGTTACAAAAAACAAAACAACCGCACCGATTTTTTGCAGTGCGGTTTTTGTTTGGATAGGGTAACGGTAATAATCCGAACCACGGTTTATCGTGGCAGATATTGCCCTTACTCTTCGTTAAAATACTCGTTAATCCGAAAGGATTAACTGCGTTTTGTGCCTTGATTAAGACCAAATCTGCACACGATAAACTGCAA
>JALEZT010000077.1 GCA_022772725.1 Eubacterium sp. | reverse complement strand
GTTATCGGTATGAGATACGGCTCACTCTTTGATGCAACACAAACAATGGTATCAAAGATTGCTGATGATCTCTTTGAGGTTCAGGTTGTTTCTTGGTATGATAACGAGAACAGCTACACATCACAGATGGTTAGAACAATCAAATACTTCTCAGAGCTTGGCTAATAAAGTCATAATTTGAAAAATCAAAAGCCGCAGGATTTCCTGCGGCTTTTATTTTTTGATAAATATTGCTGAAACACAAAAAAGACTTCGGAGAGCATTTCTTCCGAAGCCTTTTGTAATTTATTCTTATCCTTTTTTAACGGTAAAATCGCCGCTTATTGATTCAAAATCAATGCTTGTGCCGCCCGTTCCGTAGGTTGTGTAGCCCTCGCCTCTGAAATTCTTTTCACTTTCGGTAAAGGCACTTGTGTTTATCCGTCCCGAAACGGTTTCGTAATCAAGCGTAAAGCCGGAAATGTCTGCCGGCAGAATAACCGTGCTTTTTCCGCTTATTGTGTCTATGCTCAATTCCGTGGGAGCCGCCTCTGTTTTAAATGAAACATCTGCGCTGACGGAATCTATATCAACAAAATTGAATGCGCCGTATATTTCGCAGTCGCCGGAAACGGTGTCGCACACAAGCTTGCCTGCGCTAACTGCATTAATATATGCTTCGCCCGAAACATTGTTTATTTCAAGCTTTGTTAGCACCTTATCCTGCGGAATATAAACCGTTAAATCCTTTCCGTTTGTGTTTATTGAAGAGCTGAAGCCCGATTCGCAGAATTTTATTTTCAGCGTTCCGCCCTCAATTCTCCAACGAAGCAGGGCAGAGCGGTCGCTTTGAAGCTCCTCGGAAAAGGAAATTGTGTTTGCCTCGCAGGGCTGAATATTTATGTTGCCCGAAACCCATTCAACTTCAACGGCATTAATTTCCTCTGCCGAAATTTCGGAGCCGCCTATGTTATAAAGCTCTGCGTGCTCGTATGTTAAAACAGTGCCGTTGGAAAAGCTTCCGCCCGAAAATCCGAAAACACACGCCGCCGCAACAGCCGCAACAATAATAACGGAGCAAATAATTGAAAAGGCGATGCCTAATTTGTTTTTGCGCTCCTCCTTTTTCTTGTCCTCCTCTGTTTCGGGGGAATAATATGTTGCTTTTTCATTTGTGCTTTTTTGATTTTGCGTTTTTTTATAAACATCGCAAAGCGCATAGTATGCCGGAATTGTTAAAAATACTATCCAGGTTGGATGCCATATTCCGAAAACCATACCGACAAAAAGGAAAACCGCCGCCGCTAAAACAGGAAAGGAAAAGCGGGAGGGATTCTTTGTTTTTACGGCTGTAAAAAGCGATTCAATGACGGGTATAAGCAAAAACAGTATCCAGCCGCAAGCCCAGCCGTTTGGCGTTGTAAAGCCTAAAATAAGATAGCCGACAACCGCCGCAGTAGGCAAAAGCACATGAAGCCACGGATTTTTCCCCGCGGAATAATCATCGTCGTTAACATTTATTCCGCCTGCGTCAATATGAACCTTATCTCCGTTTTTGCTTTCAACATGAATACCGTTAAAATCAATGTCAACATTGTCTTCGCCGTCGTGAACATGTATTCCGTTTTTAAAGCTTATATCTGCTCTTGTGCCCTCTGCACTTTTTTCTTCGGTGTCATTTTGCGCTTCTTCTTCCTTTGGGGCTTCCTGTTTCTTTTCACTCGGAGAAATGTTCAAAAGCTCATCAATCGTTATTCCGTAAAGCCTTGCAAGTGCAATAAGATTATCCGTGTCCGGACTGCTTTCTCCGCGCTCCCATTTTGAGATTGCCTGCCTTGAAACGCCTATTTTTAAGGCAAGCTCCTCCTGCGAGTATCCGTTTGCCTTTCTGTATTCAAAAAGCTTTTTTGCAGTTTCCTGATTCATTACATCACCTCAATAATATTTTAACAAAGCAGCGCGGTTGCTATCAACCTATTCCGGATTGAACTTTCGCAACCTTTGGTTGCTTTTGAGGCTTACTCCGCAACATCAAAGCGAAATTCGGTTACAGTTTTAAATTCCTTGCTTGGTTCAACATATTCAAACGGGAATTTATCGTGAAGATTAACACTGTCGGGATAAAACTGCGTTTCAAGCGCGGCACCTCTTCTGAATGTAACGCTTCCGTTTGATTCTTTTCCGGGGTTGCCATCCTTTTTTAGCCAGCCACCGCAGTAAAGCTGAATACCGGGCAGGTCGGTGAAAACGGTCATTCTTCTTCCGCTTTCCTTATCCCATAAAACCGCCGCTTCGGCAAGGCTTCTGTCCTTGCTTCTCAGGCAGAAATTATTATCATATCCGATGCCGTCAATAACCGCCTCAAACGGTTCGTCGATTTTATCTCCGATTTTGTGAAGCTCCGTAAAATCAAGCATAGTGCCCTTAACAGATGAAATTTCGCCTGTCGGAAGCTGACTGCCGTCGGTTTCGGTAAAATAATCTGCGTTGATTTTGAGATAATGATTTTCAACAGTTCCCGTTTTTTTGCCCGAAAGATTGAAATATGCGTGGTTTGTTGGGGCGGCAACTGTTTTTTTGTCGCTTATAATTTTATATTCAATGCGCAGAATATTGCTGTCGGTCAATGTGTATGTAACTCTCATTGTAAAATTGCCGGGGAAGCCGTCCTCTCCGTCGGGAGAAAATCTTTTAAGCGTTATTGAATTATCCTGCGTGCTTTCAGCCTCCCATGGAGTAAAGCTGAATCTTCCGCCGCTGTGAAGTGTCCATGTGCCCTGATTTTGCGGGGTGTGATATTCAGTGCCGTTAATCGAAAATTTTGCGTCTCTTATTCTGTTTGCAACTCTGCCCACAACAAGTCCCTGATATCCCAAATCTCCGTCGGTGTAGGGCTGAGGCTCGTCAAAGCCGAGCACAACATCTGCAAGCTCTCCGTTTTTATCAGGCATATAAAGTGATTGTATTCCCGCGCCGAGCGTTTGAATTGAAACACTTGCACCGTTTTTATTTGTGATTGTGTAAAGCTCAATTTTTTCTCCGCTCGCAATTGCGCCGAAGTCCTTTTTTGAAATACTCATATTTTTACCTCTTATTTAATAAATTGTTATAATTTGAGTATAAACCTAATTGTAAACAAATTCAACACATTCTTGACTTTTCATTTTATAAAATATATTCTTATATTGTTATAATTATATTTTTTCGGAGATGAACAGATGAACAGCTTTGCCGAATTGCTGACCGCCTTTTTGCGCTATGCTCTGCCTGTGTGTGCAGGAATAATAATATTAACCTGCGTTGTGTCTCTTTTCAGAAACAGACCGAGAGTGCACAAAATGGCTCAGCTGACAGATTTAACAAACGGAGATATTATAGATATTAACCATTGGGAAACCTCAATCGGAAAGTCAAAGGCAAACGATATAGTTCTGCCCTTGCCTGCCGTTTCGCGTTTTCACGCCGTTATTGCAAAAAAAACAAAGGATTGGGTTGTAACAGACACCTTTTCAAAAAACGGTGTTTTCGTAAACGGAAATCAAATTGAGTCAAAATCGGTTATCGAGGACGGAGATGTTATAACAATCGGCTCCGTTCAGCTAAAATTTGAATGTGCAGACGCTATTTCAAGCAAAACAAAAAAGGAAATAAGAAAGCAGGCGCAGCAAACGGTTGCTTATGCCGTTCTTGTTGATGTTAAAACGCATAAGCCTGTTTATCTTAAAAGAAACGATGTTCTTATCGGCAGAGGCGAGCATTGCGATATAAGGATTTTATCAGACGCCGTTTCATTCGAACACGCAAGAATATATAAAACAACAAAGGGCTGGGCGCTTTGCGACCTTGATTCCCATAACGGAACAAAGCTAAACGGAAGGTATTTAAATCAAACTCAGCTTATTTTTGATGAGGACACCGTTACCTTCGGCGACAGAGTTTTCGTTTTCTATGAAAGGTGAGGTGCATATAATGGCTGAAAAAATAAAAAAAATGCCCAAAATTAAGCCGATAAATAATTTTGCGCTTTTGACTTTTCTAACTGCTTTTGAGCTTGTTATAACGCTTTCCTCATATTTAAGCTTTGAGGAAAGACCCTTTAAGGTGCTTCTTTCGGCAGTCATTCTTATTGCGGTTGAATGGGCTTATCTTATATTCTTTTATACCGCGCTTCACAGAAGAAATTTTGAGCTTGAAATGATTGCGTTTTTCCTCTGCTGTGTCGGAGTAACGGCAATCGGCTCAATCTCGCCCGACGCGGCGTTTAAGCAGGTGCTTTTTATCATTGCGGGAATGATTGTTTATACCGTTATGGTTTTTCTTCTCGGCAATGTTGATTTGTGTATGAAGCTCAGGCTCCCCGTTGCCGTTTGCGCAATTATTCTTTTGCTTGTTAACCTTGCAATTGCAAAATCAACAAACGGCGCAAGAAACTGGATAACAATCGGCGGAGAAAACGGAATAACCTTTCAGCCGTCCGAATTTGTTAAAATCGCATTTATTTTTGTCGGCGCGGCAACTCTTGAAAAAATTCAAACAAGTAAAAATATTTTCGCTTTTATTGCATTTTCCGTTGCCTGTGTGGGAACGCTTATTCTTATAAAGGATTTCGGCACGGCGCTTGTTTTCTTCGTAACCTTTTTGATTATTGCGTTTATGACCTCGGGAGATATAAAAACAATTATCCTTGCAATAACGGCGGCGGTCCTCGGCGCAGGAATTGTTATAAAATATAAATCCTATGTAACAAAGCGATTTTCCGTTTACCGTCATATTTGGGAGGCGGAATATTATAATTCAAGCGGCTTTCAGCAAACAAGAACGCTTGTCGGTCTTGCAAGCGGAGGACTTTTCGGCCTCGGCATAGGAAACGGCAGGGTAAGATATGTTGCCGCTTCTAAAAACGATTTGATTTTCGGCGTTATTTGCGAGGAATGGGGATATATTTTCGCTATTCTTCTTGTTTTAACCTTTGTTGCAATTGCCGTTTCGGCGCTTGTTAATTCAATTGCTTCGCGCTCGGCGTTTTATTCCGTTGCCGCAGTTGCAGGTGCGGGAATGTTTCTGTTTCAGGCGGCGCTCAATATTTTCGGAATAACAGATGTTCTTCCGCTCACGGGTGTAACGCTTCCTTTTGTAAGTCAGGGCGGCTCGTCGATGATTTGCTGTTGGGCGGTGCTTGCTTATATTAAAGCGTCCGATGTGCGCACCTATAATTATCTCGGAGGTGCAAGGAAGAAATGAAAATGATAACTAAAAGAGGCGTTTTCCTCTGGATAATGTGTGCCTTATTCCTTTGCGGAATAATTTTCCTGTCTTTCAGCCTTGTAACAGAGGGCGCAGATTGGGTTATGAAGCCGTATAACCGCCATATTTACAGCGACGGTCAGCTCGTTGCGGCAGGAAAAATCAAGGATTGCAACGGCAATGTGCTTTCCGAAACGCAGGACGGAGATAGGGTTTACAGTGAGGATAAAGCAACAAGGCTTTCAACGCTTCATACCGTCGGCGACCCGAGAAACTTTATTTCAAACGGCGTTCAAACCGCCTTTAAGTCAGAGCTTGTGGGCTATAATGTTGTTTCGGGTGTTTACGGCTCGGAAAACGGCAAGGATATAACGCTGACGATAGACAGTGAAATAAATAAAATTGCTTATGAGGCACTCGGCAGTAAAAAGGGCACTATCGCCGTTGTTAATTATAAAACGGGCGACCTTGCTTGCGTTGTTTCAACACCAAGCTATGATGTGAATAATGTTCCGTCAGACCTTGAAACAAACGAAAAATATGAGGGCGTTTATATAAACCGCTTTCTTACCGGCTTATATACCCCCGGCTCAACCTTTAAGGTTGTAACGGCAATATGTGCTCTTGAAAATATGGGAAGCAATGTTTATAACGAGGAATGGAAATGCAATAAGGTTTATGATGTTGACGGCATTGAGGAGGACGAGATTATTTGTAACGCTCGCCACGGCACAATAGATTTTGAAACGGCGCTTGCTAAAAGCTGTAATGTTGCCTTCGGTCAGCTTGCAATTGAGCTCGGCCCCGAAAAGCTTGCCGCAACTGCCGAAAGGCTCGGATTAACCTCGTCTGTTTCCGTCAGCGGAAAAATCAATTCTGCAAGCGGAAGATTTTTCCTTAAAGCAGGCGACGCAGACGCAACAGTCGGTTGGACGGGTATCGGTCAGGGCGACACTCTTGTTTGCCCTGCGGCTATGCTCCGCCTTATGTGCGCAATTGCAAACGACGGCAGGGCAGTATCCTTTAATATTGTTAAGGATATTGACGGCAAGCCCATAGGCAGTCTCGGAACAGTTTACGACTCGGGAGCAGAAACGCAGCTTCTAAGCAGTGATGTTGCGGGGCAGATGAAAAAATTAATGAGAAATAATGTTACAGAGCAGTACGGCGACAGTAAATATAAAGGACTTTCGCTTTGCGCAAAATCGGGAACTGCGCAGATAGATGAGGTTGATGCTCATAACACGGCGTGGTTTGTCGGCTTTATGGATGATGAGGAAAATCCGTATGCCTTCGTTGTTGTTGTTGAAGAGGGCAATTCGGGCTCAAAAACCGCAGGACCGATGGCGAATAAGGTGCTCCAAGCGATTGTTAATAAATAATTTAACGGAGAAAAATGGCAGATAAATTAATAGAAATTAAAGATAACGAAACCGAAAGGGCTCTTTTGATTTCGGTTGACACGGGCGAATTTAACGCCGAAGCATCTATTGAGGAGCTTGCTCAGCTTGCTTTAACGGCGGGTGCAAAGGTTGAGGGAATGATGGTGCAAAAGCGTCCGAGTGTTTCTGTGTCAACCTTTGTCGGCACGGGCAGGCTTGAAGAAATCTGCTCCTTTTGCGAAAATAATGAAATCGATATTATTATCGCAGACGGCGAGCTCACTCCCGTTCAGGTAAGAAATCTTGAAGATAAAGCAGGCGTTCGCGTTATAGACAGAACAACGCTTATCCTTGATATTTTCGCAGGCAGAGCAAGGTCGGCAGAGGGTAAAATTCAGGTTGAGCTTGCTCAGCTTAAATATTCGCTTCTGCGTCTTTCGGGAAAGGGAACCGGTCTTTCAAGGCTCGGCGGAGGAATAGGAACAAGAGGCCCCGGCGAAACAAAGCTTGAAACGGATAAACGCCACATAAGGCGCAGAATACAGTTTCTTAATGCCGAGCTTGACAAAATAGAAAAGCGCAGAAATGCAATGCATATCCGCCGTCAAAAAAACGGCGTTGAGGCAGTTGCCGTGGTGGGCTACACAAACGCAGGAAAATCAACTCTTATGAACAGGCTCACTCAGGCAGGTGTGCTTGCCGAGGATAAGCTTTTTGCAACGCTTGATCCAACCGCGCGCCGCTTAACGCTCAAAAACGGGCGTGAAATTATGCTGATAGATACGGTTGGCTTGATAAGCAGACTGCCTCATCAGCTTGTTGACGCTTTTCGTTCAACGCTTGAAGAGGCACTTTGGGCAGATGTGATTTTAAATGTTTGCGACGCGTCAAATCCCGAATGCAGTGCACACACGGCGGTAACGCAAAATCTTCTCGATTCGCTCGGATGTGCAGGCAAGCCCATTATTAATGTTTTAAATAAATGCGATCTTGTGCCGAATATTCTTGATTATGATTTAATCGGAAAAAGCGTTCGCATAAGCGCGAAAACGGGCTATGGCATTGATGAGCTTCTTGAACAGATAGAAAAAGCACTCCCTCAAACGCGCAGAAGGGTGCGTATGCTTATCCCTTTTGATAAGGGCTCAATAGCGGGTGCGCTTCGCGAAAACGGAGTTGTTCATTCGCAGGAATACACCGAAAAGGGAATACTCATAGAGGCAACCGCCGAAATTTCCTTTCTTGAAGCAGTTAAAGAGTATATTTTATAAAATCATCTCATAAAATCATTATGGGGTGATTTTATGAAAATGTTTACTTTAAGGCTGAAACCGAAAACGGTTTTCGGGCTTATTATGATATTAACGGGCGCCGTTGTGATTGCCATAACATTTTTTTCAAATCATGTTGAGAGCTCAAAGCAGGCTTCCTCTGCCGTTATGATTGAAACTAATGAAAAAAGAGAGGAATATTTAAAATCTCTCGGCTGGGAATTCAAAACGGAGTTTGAGGAAAAAAGCGTTAATATTCCGCAGGAGTTTAACGACACCTATACAAAATATAACGAGCTTCAAAAGAAGCAGGGGTTCAGCCTTGACGATTATAAGGGAAAAAGCATAACCGTTTATACATACCAAATAACAAATTATCCGGGCTATGAAAACAGAGATTGCGTTTTTGCAAATCTGCTTGTTTGCGACGGTATGCTGATAGGCGGAGATGTTTGCTCAACCTCGCTTTCGGATGGCTTTATGCAGGGGCTTGAAAAGCAGTAAAACGGATTTTTATATGGAAAGAATAGATAAAATAATTTCATCTCATTTTAATTTAACAAGAAGCGAAGCAAAATCGCTGATAAAAAACGGCGCTGTAATTTTAAACGGCACTGTGGTAAAAAATGCAGGCGAAAAGGCAGACCCCGCCTGCGATAAAATTTCCGTAAACGGAAAAGCGGTTGAATACTGCGAATTTGTTTATATTATGATGAACAAGCCAAAGGGCGTTATTTCTTCAACAGACGGCAGAAAAACAAACGAAAAAACAGTTGTTGATATTCTGCCCGAGGATATGAAGCGCAGGGGAGTTTTTCCTGCCGGCAGGCTTGATAAAAACACAACGGGCTTCGTCCTTTTAACTAATGACGGAACCTTTGCGCATAATATTTTAAGTCCTAAAAAGCATATTCCGAAGGAGTATATTGCAGAGCTGGACACGCCCTTTGACGAAAATATCATTATGCAGTTTGATAAGGGCGTTGATATAGGCGGGGAAATATGCCTGCCCGCCGTGCTTTCACCCTGCGAAAATGATTATAAAAAAGCAAGAATTATTATAAGACAGGGAAGGTATCATCAGATAAAAAGAATGTTTTGTGCATTCGGAATAAAGGTGGTTGAGCTTAAAAGAATTTCAATGGGCTCTCTTGCTCTTGATGAAAATCTTGCAGAGGGCGATTGTCGCTATTTAACCTCGCAGGAGGTTGACAAAATTATTAAATAGTTTAAAAAGCAAAGAGCAAACACTATATATTGTGGTTTTTGCTCTTTTTTATTTAAGCAAGCGAGAGAAATCCGAACAAGCCTAAAACGGCTTGCTTTCGGCATATTTTCGCTTTTCGTCATTGTAAGGCGACAGCCTAACTGCTTCCTCAAAGCAAAAATCTGCTCAAAATCAATTCCGTTTTAGGTCGCAGATTTTTTGTGAAATGGATTTTTCGTTAGGCAAGGCACAAAACGCAGTTAATCCTTTCGGATTAACGAGTATTTTAACACAGCATAGCGGGAAATCCGTTCACAAAAAACTTATTCGGATTTCTCTCGCTTGCTTATGCAATATAAACAAAAAAATGAAAGAAAATTTATTAAAATGCTTGCAAAATGTTTATAAGCATTGTATAATATCAACAATAGAGGTTGTATTATTTTGTGCAACTTTTTTATATCAGGCTTATCAGAGGAGGAATTTTTATGCCAAACAGACTGTTTCAGGGCATAGTTAATCAAATGCGCGATTCGCTTGACAGAAGCCTCGGCGTTGTTGATGAAACCGCAACGGTCATTGCCTGTTCGGAGCTCGGGCAAATAGGCGAGGTGCGCAAGGGCGTTATTTCGGCAGGCGTTTTTTCAGGCGAGCAAACCTGTGTTGACGGAGTAACATATAAGGCGTTCGGCAATTCCGTTCATCCCGAATATGCGGTGTTTATAGAGGGAACGGATGAATTAAGCAAGCATTATGCAGATATCATTTCGATTGCCTTTAATCAAATCAAAATCAGCAATGATGAAAAGTTTGACCGCTCAAACTTTATCAAAAATGTTATTCTTGATAATATTCTTCCCGGCGATATTTATATCAAAAGCCGTGAGCTTCATTTTAATAATGACACAACACGAGTTGTTTTCCTCATCAGAGTTCCTCAAAAAACAGATGTTTCCGTGTTTGATGTTATTCAAAATTTCTTCCCTGATAAAACAAAGGATTTTGTTATAAATATAAACGAAAATGATATTGCGCTTGTTAAAGAGGTTCGTCAGGATGTTGAAATGAAGGACCTTGAAAAGCTTGCGCGCTCTATTTGCGACACTCTTTCAACAGAGTTTTACTGCAATGCGTTCATCGGCATAGGCACTTGCGTAACGGGTATCAAAGACCTTGCCCGTTCGTTTAAGGAGGCGCAGGTTTCTCTTGAAGTCGGCAAGGTGTTTGACACGGAAAAGCCGATTGCAAGCTATGAAAATCTCGGCATTGCCCGCTTGATTTATCAGCTTCCCACAACGCTTTGCGAAATGTATCTTAAAGAGGTTTTCAAGGCAGGCTCAATCGAATCGCTTGATCAGGAAACGCTTTTCACAATTCAAAAGTTCTTTGAAAATAACCTTAATGTTTCGGAAACAAGCCGTAAGCTGTTTGTTCACAGAAACACACTTGTTTACCGTCTTGAAAAAATCAAAAAAATCACAGGCCTTGATTTAAGAGAGTTTGACGACGCAATCGTTTTCAAGGTTGCGCTTATGGTTAATAAATATCTTGAATCAACACCCGTTAAGTATTAAAATTCCTTTTAAACCGGCAGAGCATCTTGCTTTGTCGGTAATTTTTTTATGCTTTTCCATAATTTTATTTACAGATTAGTTACATAATTTACAAAAAAACAACATTTAAATCTTGATTTATATTTTAAATTGCTATATTATATATAAGGGTAATAATTGCCCGTCTATGTTTAAAAAAGGTTTTATTCTAACGATAATAAAAAAGAGGTAAAAACTGTGATTGAATTTCGTGATGTAACAAAGGTTTATGAAAGCAACGGCACAAAAGCCCTCAATAATGTTAATATCAAAATAGAGGACGGAGAATTTGTTTTCGTTGTCGGCTCCTCGGGCGCAGGAAAAAGCACCTTCTTAAAGCTTATTATGCACGAGGAAAAGCCAACGGAGGGAACTGTTATAGTTGGCGATTATTCGTCAGACACAATAAAGAAAAAGCAGGTTCCGTATTACAGAAGAACTATGGGAATTGTTTTCCAGGATTTCCGTCTTATTCCCAAAATGAGTGTTTATGATAATGTTGCGTTTGCAATGCGCGTTATCGGCGCAAAGGAAAAGGATATAAGAAAAAGAGTTCCGTATATTCTTCAATTAGTAGGTCTTTCCCACAAGGCACGCTCTATGCCTAATGAGCTTTCGGGCGGCGAGCAGCAGCGTGTTTCCCTTGCAAGAGCTCTTGTAAACAATCCAAAGCTTATTGTTGCGGACGAGCCCACGGGAAATGTTGACCCCGAAATGAGCCTTGAAATTGTTGAAATGCTCACAAAGATTAACAATAACGGAACAACCGTTATTATGGTAACTCACGAGCACAATCTTGTTAAAACCTTCCAAAGAAGAGTTATTGTTATTAAAAACGGCGAGGTGGTTTCCGACACTCCCGACCCGACAAACGCACAATTTGAATCTGAAAATCCCGAAAAGTCAACCGATATGTTCTTCTATAATGAGGATGTTAAGCTCGGTGCCGAGGTTGAGGATATTTTTGAAACGATTGATGACGGCGAAAACGGAGGTGAGGAATAATGACTGCTTCAAGCTTAAGATATCTTTTTAAAGAAGGCTTCAGAAACACCTGGACAAACAGAATGATGAGCATTGCCTCAATCTGCGTTCTTATGAGCTGCCTTGTTTTAATCGGTTGTGCTTCAATGATATTCCTCAATATCGAATCGCTTCTCGGCAGAATAGAAGAAGAAAATGTTGTTATGGTTTATATTGAGGACGGCACAACAGACGCCGATATAACCGCAATGGGCGAAACAATAAAAGCACTTGATAATGTTAAGGGAATTGAATTTGTTGCAAAGGAAACCGCTTGGGAGGAGCAGCTTGCAACAATGGAGGAGGCTCAGCGTGAGTTTTTCACGGAAATCAGCTCAGATATTCCTCTGCCCGATGCTTATAAGGTTACTGTTGACGATTTAGCATATTTCGATTCAACAATAGACCAAATTAAGCAGCTTGACCATATAGACACAATAAGAGAAAATAAGGACCTTGCCAAAAAGCTTGTTACAATCCGCCACGGCATAGAGGTTATTGCAATAGTTATCATTGCGGTGCTTCTTGCAATAAGCGTTTTCATTATTCAAAACACAATTAAGCTTACCGTTTATTCAAGACGCCTTGAAATCAGCATAATGAAATCGGTTGGCGCAACAAACAGCTTTGTTAGGCTCCCGTTTGTTGTTGAGGGTATGATACTCGGAATTATATCGGGCGTTGTTTCCCTTGGAGTTGTTTGGGCATTTTATGAATTTGCAATCAATCAGTTCAGCGACTTGCTTATCTCTCTCGGACTTGAAGCGCTTAAATTTGCAGATTATGCGCTTCCTATGCTCGGAGCATTCGTTCTTATCGGCATCATAACAGGTGTCGGCGGAGCGCTTCTTTCGATGGGCAGGTATCTTAATAAGGAAGGCAGTGAGATTAGTGCAGTTTAAAAAAGCCGTTGTTAAAATTATTTGCTCGGTTTTGAGCGCTTCAATGATTTTTACTTCTGCATTAAGCGTTCAGGCAAAAACAACTGCCGAGCTTCAAAAGGAAAAGGAAAAAATTCAAAGCGAAATTAATTCAGCGCAAAAGAAGATAGACGGCTTGAAGGCAGAAAAAGCGGAAACGCAGGAATATGTTAATGCCCTTATGGCAAAGGTTGATCTTCTTCAAGATAAAATTTCAAACCGTGAAAGCGAAAAGGCCGCTCTTCAAAAGCAGATAGACGATATAACGGCTAAAATTGCTTCAACGGAAAAGGAAATTGAAAAGGCTCAGCAGGAAATTGATAAAAAGCAGGCAGAGTTTGAGGCAATATATGAGCAGTATTGCCAAAGGCTTCGCGCAATGTATATTTCGGGCAATGTTTCAACGCTTGAAATTCTGCTTGAAAGCGGAGATATGAGCTCCGTTTTAACAAGGGCGGAAATGGTTAAATGCGTTTCCGAGCAGGACAGTAATACGCTTGACGCCCTTATGAAAAAAATGCAGGAAATTCAAAAGGAAAAGCAGGCGCTTGAAGAAAAGAAAATCCAGCTTAAAGACGATAAAGCCTCTCTTGATTCCCAAAAGGCAGAGCTTCAAGAGGCAATCAATGATTTATCTGCTTCAAAAAAGGAGTTAGACAGTGAGGTTGCCGCCTGCAATGCCGCAATTAAGAAGCTTGACAGTCAAACCTCTGAAATTCGCGAAACAATTTCCGCAAACAAAAAAGAGCAGCAGGCTATTGATAACGAAATCAGCAAAATTTTGAGCTCGTCATCAAATAAGCCGGGCGACAGTAATTATACTCCCGGAACAGGTCAGCTTGCTTATCCGACAAGCTATCACAAAATTTCCGCAGGATATCCTAATTACCGTAACGGCTCCTACCACGGCGGAGTTGATTTTTCGTGTCCTTCGGGAACTCCTGTTCATGCCGCTGATTCGGGCAAGGTTGTTATTGCAAAAAGCCTTACATACAGCTACGGCAAATATATTGTTATAGACCACGGAAACGGACTTTCAACGCTTTATGCGCACAATAGCTCTCTTTGCGTAAGCGTCGGTCAGTCTGTTCAAAAGGGCGATATTATTTCGTATTCCGGCTCAACCGGAAATTCAACGGGGCCGCATCTTCATTTTGAGGTAAGACTAAACGGAACAAGAGTAAATCCGTTAAGCTATCTTTAATTTAATAAATTGATTTCTTTTGCTAATAATAAAGCATAGTAATATTCGGAAATTTTAAAGGAAGTGAAGCCGATGAAACTTAACTGCTTGCTGAAAAAGCAATTGTGTGTTTTGTTGGCTTCGCTGTTTCTTTTCTCGTGCGCAGTGCCAACAACCTCTGTTTCCGCTTCCGTAAGCGCAGAGGAGGAAAAGGCGGCACTTGAACAGCGCATAAAGGAAACAGAGGGCAGGCTTGCCGAGTTAAAGGAAAAATCCGCGGGAACGCAGGAATATCTTAACACCCTAAACGATAAAATTGTTTATCTTGAAAAGCAGATTGATTTGGTTTCAAATGAGGTCAGCAACGATAAAAAGCAGATTGAGGAGTTAAAGATTAAAACTGCCGAAACGGAGAAAGCAATTGAAAATGCGCAAAGGGATATAAGCAGTTTAAGCGTTCAGCTTGATGAAGCAAACGAAAAATTCAGCGAAAGCTATCAGCAGTATTGCAAAAGAGTTAGGGCAATGTATGTCAGCGGAGAAACAAGTCTGCTTGCTTTTTTGCTCACAAGCAGTGATATTTCGGCTTTTTTAACAAGGTTTGAAATGGTTAAAAGGGTTTCGCAGTCGGATTCCGATTTGCTTTCTTCGATAGACGGCGAGATAGAGGAAATCAATTCCTCAAAGGAGGAGCTGACCCGAAAAACGCAGGAGCTTGAAGCAAGCCGCGTCAGCCTTGCCGAAACGAAAAAGGAGCTTGAAGCCGCCGTGCCTGCGCTTGAAGAAAAGCAAAAATCACTCAGCGCAAAGCGTGCCGAAATTTCGTCGGAATATGATGAAGCAAATGCGCTTTTAAAAACGCTGAACGAAAAAACGGGAAATTACACGGAATATCTTCAAAACGATAAGGAGCTTATGCAGGAGCTTGACGAGGAAATTCTTGCCGCGGCAAAGGAATATGAGAATAAAACGCAGGAAACAACAACGCAGGCAACAACCTCCTCCTCTCAAACAACGAAGCCAGCTTCAACAACGAAGAGCACAACTGCCTCTGCTTCAAGCATTTTGAGCTTAACATATCCCGTTCCGTCTCAAACAACGATAACCTGTGCGTTTCACGGCTATTCGGGTCATAGCGGAGCGGATTTCAGTTGCCCAACAGGCTCAACGGTTGTTGCCGCAGAGTCGGGAACCGTCATTATTTCAAGTGATCTTGTTAATGCAGACGGAACTTACAGAAGCTACGGCAGATATATAGTTATTATGCACGATAAAAAAACTGCCTCGGGGCAGACGGTTTATACGCTTTATGCACATAATTCAAGCCGCCTTGTTTCAGAGGGGCAATATGTTTCAAAGGGCCAGGCAATTGCCAAATCGGGCTCAACGGGAAATTCAACAGGTCCTCATCTTCATTTTGAGGTGCGAACTCCAACGGCACGCTATGCAGACTGCGTTGACCCTGCGGAATATCTGCCATAATAAAAATGGCTTTATAGCATTTTCAAAACAATTATAATCATATAAATTAGCGAGGGGGTAAAACGGTGAAAAAGAAAAATTCAATAAAAGCTTTATCGGTTGTTCTTTCAGCCGTTCTTGCTTTCTCGTTTTTAACGGGAAATTCCTTTACCTTTGCACAGGAAACAACAACGCAGGTGCAAACCTCCGAGGAGGAATCAACAACGCTTTCTGAGGAGGAAAAGCGCGCCGAGGCGCAGAAGAAGCTTGAAGAGCAAAAGGCAGCATTGGAGGCGGATTTAAAGGCTTCCGAGGAAAAAATTGCTCTGCTTTCCGCTCAGTCAAAGGACACGGAGGAATACATAAATGCTCTTGATGAAAAAATCGGAGTTTTAAACGAGCAGTTAACCGTTCTTGATGAGCAGGTGCTCGGATATGAGGAGGATATTGATTATCTTCAAAAAAACATAGATGTTAATCAGGCAGACTGCGATAAGCTTCAGGCAGAGGTTGATGAGGTTCAGGCAAGGCTTGATGAGCTTAATCTTAAATTTCAGGCAAAATATGATGCTTATTGTATGCGTGCCCGTGCTATTTACATATCAGGCAATTTTAATATTATAACGGCACTTTTAACCTGCGGAGATATTTCAAGCTTTTTAACAAGATATGAAATGATAAAGGCAGTTTCAAAAAGTGATGCACAGCTTCTCAAATCAATTGAGGAGGAAACAAACAAAATACTTCAGCAGGAGGCGGATTTAACAGAAAAAAAGACGGCTCTTGATGAAATAAAAGCAACTCTTTTGGCACAGCAAAACAATTTGAAGGCAAAGCAGGATTCGCTCACGGCGGCGCAGGAGGAGATTGCAGGCAAAAAGGCAATTCTTGCGCAGGACAGAGCTGAAAGCGATATGCTTTTCGCCCGTTTAACTGCCGAAAACGGAATGTATACGGAGTACAGAAACGAGGATAAGGCTCTAACCGAAGCGGCGGAAAAGGAAATTTCAAACCTATTAAACGGAATTATTTCTCCCGATGATGTTTCCGATTTTACAACCGGCGACCGCTCCGATACCCCAACGGTTGTTTATAAGGACACCGATGTTTACAGTAAATCAGACGGTGTTTATAATATGACCTATCCCGTGCCGGGACATTACACGATTTCCGCAGGCTTCCCAAATTACAGTAACGGAAGATATCACGGCGGAATAGATTTTCCGTGTCCGCAGGGAACGGCAATTGTTGCCGCTCAAAAGGGTGTTGTTATCGGCGTTAAGCGTCTTGATTACAGCTATGGATATTATGTTCTTATTTATCACGGAACGGATTCAAAGGGCAGAAAGGTTGTAACTCTTTATGCTCACAATTCGTCAATTCTCGTTTCTCCCGGCGATACTGTTTATAAGGGTCAGCAGATCGCAAAGGCAGGCTCAACGGGCAATTCAACAGGTCCGCACTGCCATTTTGAAATAAGAGTTGATGACACAAAAATTAATCCGAAAAACTATTTGAGTAAGTAATATGAACAAGATTAATTATGCAAAGAAAACTCAATTAACCATCGAAAAAATAAAGAGAGAGCAAGCCGTGCCCTCTCTTTTGCTTCATTCGTGCTGTGCGCCGTGTTCAAGCGCGTGCCTTGAATATTTAAGCCGATATTTCAATATAACGGTTTTTTATTATAATCCGAATATTTCTCCCGAAGAGGAATTTGAAAAAAGATTTGCCGAGCAGATAAGGCTTATAAACGAAATGCCCTTTAAAAATGAGGTTAAGATTTTAAAGGGAGATTATAATTATTCCGATTTTCTTGAAATTGCAAAGGGGCTTGAAAACGCGCGCGAGGGCGGTGAAAGGTGCTTTAAATGCTATCGTCTGCGCCTTGAAAAAGCCGCCGCTGTTGCAAAGGAAAACGGCTTTGATTATTTTTGCACAACGCTTTCAATAAGCCCGCTGAAAAATGCGCAGGAAATCAACAGAATAGGGCTTGAAATTGCGGAAAAATACGGCGTTTCGTGGCTTGAATCGGATTTTAAAAAGAATGAGGGCTATAAGCGCTCAATTGAGCTTTCAAGGGAATATTCGCTTTATCGCCAAAATTTCTGCGGATGTGCATTTTCAAAGGCGCAAAGCGAAAAAAAGGAGGCAATTGCAAATGAATAATCCTCTTGCGGCAAGAATAAGACCGAGCGAATTAAGCGAGGTTGTCGGCCAGCGCCACATTCTTGCGCCCGGAAAGCCGCTTTATAATATGATAACAAGCGGCAATATTCCTAATTTGATTTTTTACGGCCCTTCGGGTGTCGGTAAAACAACGGTTGCCTCGATTATTGCGAGAAAAACAAATAAGGCTCTGCGCAGACTAAACGGCACAAATGCCTCAACAAAGGATATAAAGGATATTGTTTCGGAGCTTGACACCTTTGAAACGCAAAACGGCATTTTGCTCTATCTTGATGAAATTCAGTATTTCAATAAGCGTCAGCAGCAAAGCCTGCTTGAATATATAGAAAACGGCGATATAACGCTGATTGCTTCAACAACGGAAAACCCCTATTTTTATATCTATCCCGCAATTCTTTCGCGTTCAACGGTTTTCGAATTTAAGTCTGTTGAATGGCAGGATATCGTGCCTGCCGTTGAGCGCGGCTTTGCCTTTCTTGAAAAGGAAAATAATATTAAAATTTCCGTAGAAGAGGGCGTTTTTGAAAAGATTTCGCGCTCCTGCGGAGGCGATGTCAGAAAGGCGCTCAACAGCGTTGAAAATTGCTTCTTTGCCTGCGGGGAAAAGGACTCAATTAAGCAGGTTTCGCTTGAAACGGCAGGAAGCCTAACTCAAAAAAGTGCGGTTAAATACGATAAAGAGGGCGACGAGCATTACGATATAATTTCCGCTTATCAAAAGAGTATGCGCGGCTCCGATCCCGATGCGGCGCTTCATTATCTTGCAAGGCTTCTTGAAGCAGGGGATTTGCCGTCTGCTTGCAGAAGGCTTCTTGTTTGCGCGTGCGAGGATGTCGGCCTTGCTTATCCGCAGATAATTCCCATTGTTAAGGCGGCTGTTGACACGGCTCTTATGGTTGGTCTTCCCGAGGCAAGAATACCGCTTGCAGACGCGGTTGTGCTTGTTGCGCTTTCGCCGAAAAGCAATTCCGCCTATGAGGGCATTAATGCGGCGGCGCAGGATGTTCAAAGGGGCAATTACGGTCCCATTCCGCGAACGCTTCAAAATAAGCATTTTGACGGAGAGGATGCAGAGGTTAAGGGTCAGTTTTACGAATATCCCCATTCCTATCCAAACCACTGGCTTAATCAGCAATACCTGCCCGATATGCTCAAAAATAAGCAGTATTATTCGGCAGGAGAGAACAAAAACGAACAGGCCTTCAAAGCCTATTGGGATAAAATTAAAGGAACAAAGCAGGATTAATTATGAAAAAAATTATGCTTGGAGATTATGGCGCTTCGCAAATCGCTCTCGGCTGTATGAGAATAGGCAATTTGAGCGAAAAGGAGGCGCAAAGGCATATCAAAACCGCATTTGATGCGGGAATTAATTTTTTCGATAATGCCGATATTTATTGCAACGGCGTCAGCGAAAGGTATTTCGGCGGCGCAATAAAGGGAATAGACCGCGAAAGCATTATAATTCAAACAAAATGCGGTATCCGAAATGGCTTTTATGATTTCTCAAAGGAGCATATCATTTCAAGTGCAGAGGGCTCGTTGAAGCGAATGGGCGTTGATTATATAGATATTCTTTGCCTGCACCGCCCCGATATTCTTATGAATCCTCAAGAGGTTGCAGAAGCATTTTGCGAGTTAAAGGAAAGAGGACTTGTTAAAAGCTTCGGCGTTTCAAATTTCAATTCAATGCAGATTGAAATGCTTAAAAAATATATTAATGAGCCTATCTTAACAAATCAGCTTCAACTCGGACTTTTCCACACGGGAATGATTGATTCGGGTATGTGCGTTAATATGGAAAACAGCTTTTCGCTTGACAGAGACGGCTCTGTTTTTCCTTATTGCAGACTGAACGGAATTGTTGTTCAGGCGTGGGGACCTATGAGAAGTAAAAACGGATTTTTCACCGAGGACGAGGAACTGAAAAAGGAAAACGAAATTCTTGAAGAGTATGCCAATATGTTCGGCGTAACGAAAGAGGCACTTGCAATTGCATGGCTTATGAGAATGAATTTTGTTCAGCCGATTATCGGCACAACAAACAGCGAAAGGCTTTTGCAAATGATAAAGGCAGACGGGATAGAATTAACCCGTCAGCAATGGTACAGTATTTATAAAGATATGGGGAATGTGATACCTTGACTAAAAAAGAAAGAGCATTAAAGGCTATTGAGGCTTTAAAAGAATTATATCCCGAAGCAATCTGCTCGCTGAATGCTTCAAATCCGTTTGAGCTTCTTGTTGCAACAAGGCTTTCGGCGCAGTGCACGGACGCCCGTGTTAATCTCGTTACTCCTGCGCTTTTTGAGCGTTATAAAACGGTTGAGGATTATGCGGCGGCAGATGTTAAGGATATCGAAAAATACATACATTCCTGCGGCTTTTACAAAAGCAAGGCGGAATCAATAGTAGGAATGGCGCAGAAAATTTTAAGTGATTTCGGCGGCGAGGTGCCCGATAATATCGAGGATTTAACAACGCTTCCCGGAGTAGGCAGAAAAACGGCCAATCTTATAGTCGGCGATGTTTACGGCAAGGCGGCAATAGTTGTTGACACTCATTGCATAAGAATAACAAACCGCTTGGGGCTCGTTAAGGAAAAGGATCCGAAAAAGATTGAGCTTGCGCTCAAAAAGATAATTCCTGCCGAGGAGGGCTCCGATTTCTGCCACAGAATTGTGCTTTTCGGCAGAGATATTTGCTCTGCAAGAAAGCCGAAATGCGAGGAGTGCACTCTCTTTGATTTCTGCAAAAGGGAGGGCGTTAAATAATGAGTTCAAATATAGTTCTTATCGGTATGCCCGGCTCGGGCAAATCAACCTGCGGAGTTCTTGCGGCAAAGGCACTTTTAAAGAATTTTTTTGACACGGATTTGCTTTTGCAGAATTTAGAGGGCAAAAGACTTCAAAGCATAATCAACGAAAACGGAATTGAATATTTTAACGAAGCAGAGGAAAGGGCAATCCTTTCCCTTGATATTCGGGGAACGGTTATTGCAACCGGCGGAAGCGTTGTTTACAGCGAAAAAGCAATGGCTCATCTGCGCTCACTCGGCAAAATAATCTATCTGCGCCTCGGCTATGAGGAAATGGAAAAGCGCATAAAAAATATCACAACAAGGGGAATAGTTCTTAAAGGGGGCGAAACGCTTTTGGATATGTATAACGAGCGCGCTCCGCTTTACGAAAGGTATGCAGATGAAATTCTGAACTGCGACGGTATGACCGTTGAGGAAACGGTTGAATCAATTGTTTTGCTTTCCGAATAAATTTATACTTGAACACGGCGAATAACTGTGCTATTATATTAAAAATATAATTGTATTTAAGGAGGAAAAAGAATGAGCGAATACGGCGCAAAATTTGTTAAGGAAGGACTCACCTTTGATGATGTGCTTCTTATTCCTGCGGAAAGCGATGTTCTTCCTAATGAGGTTGATTTATCAACTAATTTAACGAAAAATATCAAGCTTAATATTCCGCTGATGACTTCGGCTATGGATACGGTAACCGAATCTAATATGGCAATTGCAATAGCCCGTGAAGGCGGTATCGGTGTTATTCATAAGAATATGACGATTGAAGACCAGGCAACCGAGGTTGATAAGGTTAAAAGGTCTGAAAACGGAGTTATCACAAATCCTTTCTTCCTTTCTCCTCAGCACACGGCTATGGACGCCGAGGGGCTTATGAGAAAATATAAAATCAGTGGTGTTCCGATTTGCGAGGCAGACGGCACACTCGTTGGTATCTTAACAAACAGAGATATGAGATTTATGACGGATTATTCCGTCAGAATTGCCGATGTTATGACTCCCAAGGAGAAGCTTGTTACCGCTATGGCAGGCACAACCCTTGAAGAAGCAAAGAAAATTCTTATGGCTTCAAAGGTTGAAAAGCTTCCGCTTGTTGATAAAAACGGCAAGCTCACGGGTCTTGTTACAATCAAGGATATTGAAAAAAGCGTTAAATATCCAAACACCGCCCGTGATAAAGAGGGCAGACTTCTTTGCGCCGCCGCAATCGGCGTAACAAACGATATGCTCGACCGTGCAGGCGCTCTTGTTAATTCTCAGGTTGACGCACTCATTCTTGATTCGGCTCACGGCCATTCAAAGAATATTCTTAAAGCAATTGAAAGAGTTAAAAATGCCTTCCCCGAAATCTCTCTTATTGCAGGAAATGTTGCAACGGCAGAGGGAACAGAGGCTCTTATCAAGGCAGGTGCAGACGCCGTTAAGGTCGGCATAGGCCCCGGCTCTATCTGCACAACCCGTGTTGTTGCAGGTATCGGCGTTCCGCAGATTACCGCAATTTATGATTCTGCCGAAATGGCTGATAAGTATGGTATCCCGATTATCGCAGACGGCGGTATTAAGTACAGCGGCGAAATCGTTAAGGCTATTGCCGCAGGCGGAAGCGTTGTTATGGTGGGCTCGCTCGTTGCAGGCTGTGAGGAATCCCCCGGCGAAACCGAGATTTCTCAGGGCCGTCAGTTTAAGGTTTACAGAGGTATGGGCTCGCTCGGAGCAATGAACAAGGGCTCGGCAGACCGTTATTTCCAAAACGGAACAAAGAAATTCGTTCCCGAGGGCGTTGAGGGCCGTGTTCCTTATAAGGGAGCAGTCGGCGACACGGTATTTCAGATGATGGGCGGTCTTCGCTCAGGTATGGGATATGTTGGTTGCCATAATATCAGCGAGCTTCGCACAAACGCTAAATTTGTTAAAATAACAGGTGCAGGCTTGGTTGAAAGCCATCCTCACGATGTTTATATCACAAAAGAGGCTCCTAACTATTCAGGCAGCAAACAAGATTAATTTTTTCAAAGGGGCATTAAACGGGTTGTTTAATGCCTCTTTTTAGCAGAGGTTGTTTTTATGGTACCGAAACTGACTAAATGGCAGAAATTTAAAAAATTCTGCAAGCGAAATATGACTCCAACCTGGGCAAAGCATTTTTCCTATCAGGTTTTTGCATTTCTTGTTTCGGTTGCAATGGTTGCGGGAGTTGCAACCTACGCAATAACAAAAAGCTATGAGGAAAGGACTTTGCGCTTCGTGGAAGGATTTACGGTAACTGCCCACACGGGCTCGTTTCAAACAGAGGAAAATTCAATAGAATTTGTTAAAAAAGCAATTGAAAATAATGCCGAAATAGTTGAGCTTGATATTCGTCAACGGCCGGACGGAACACTGATAATGAGCCACGATATTGCCGTAACAAACGGCGAGGGAACAGAGCTTGAATCGGCTTTTGCTCTGCTTAAAGACGATGATTGCATGATAAATCTTGATATTAAGGAAACAAGAACTCTTAATTCTCTTTATGATATGCTTGTTGAATATAATCTGCTTGAACGCGCATTTTTAACGGGGATAGACACTCTTAATGTCAGAGCCGTTAAGGATTCCGCTTGCAGCTCAATGGATTATTATTTAAACTGTCAGCCGTCAAGAATAAAGATTTTCAGTGAGGATTATAAAAACAAAATTATTA
This sequence comes from Eubacterium sp., assembly GCA_022772725.1. Classification (GTDB taxonomy): domain Bacteria; phylum Bacillota; class Clostridia; order Oscillospirales; family Acutalibacteraceae; genus Eubacterium_R. Next base: position 2,041 of record JALEZT010000077.1, on the reverse strand, counting down.
AGCTTCTTGAAGATACGGGAGCAGTCGGCATAAACTGCAATTATAAATATGCAGGCGGAACGCTTTGCGATGTGCTTCATAAAAACGGCTATAAGCTTTCGGTGTGGACGGTTAATAATGAGTTCACTATGAAGCGCATTTTAACAATTCAGCCGGATAATATAACAACAAAGGAATATGACCTTTTAATGTCTGTTATTGATAATTGGGGTGAGTAAATGACAAATGAGGAATATATAAAGGCAATTGATATAAGATGCTCACGCAGAACATTCAGAAATATTGCTCTTGATGAAAATTCAAAAAATGTTATAAAGGACCTTGTTAATCATATAAATGAAAAGGTTGGGCTTCATTTCGTTTTCTTTGATGACGCAAGATTTGCATTTAATCTTCAAACGGGTATGACCAGTATGATTGCCGTTTGCGGCGATGATAATATTCCGTCAAGAGAGGCTTGCGGCTATTACGGCGAAACGATTGTTCTTCAATGCGCTTATCACGGCATTTCATCATGCTGGGTTGGAAGCTATAATGAAAACAAGGTGCTTGAAATGCTTGATTTGCCAAAGGGAGTCAGGCTTTATTGCGTTATTGCACTCGGCTATGCTTCAAAGAATAAAAGCATAAAGGAAAAGGTGATGTATAATGCAACGCATAAAAAAAGCAAGCCCTATCAAAAAATGTTTGAGGCTTGCGATCAAAAGCTTCCCGAGGAATATGCCTTTGCTATGAAGCAGGTTGAAAAGGCTCCAAGCGCGGTAAACAGGCGACCCGTTAAATTCAGATATGAAAACGGCGTTATCAGTGCAAGCGTTGATGAGCCCTATTCCGATAAAAGCATTGATTTCGGCATTGCTCAGCTTCATTTTCAGCTCGGCGCCGCCGCAAAAGGCATTTCGGGCGAATGGAAAAACGGAAAATTTTATACAGAGGATAAAACAATTTTGAAATTTCCGTCGGTAGATAATGAATAATAATATATTAATATATTGAAAAGGGGAAAAATAATGAGTAGCACAGAAAAGAAAAAAATGAGCAAAAAAAAGAAAATATTAATAATAGTTCTCTGCGTTTTGCTTGCTCTTGTTGCCGCTGTTGTCGGAGCAGGTGTTTACGCACTTAATTGGTATTGCACCGATCCCGAATTTACGGTTACTCAAACCGCAGAGGAGGTTGAGCTTATTGCGCACCGAGGCTTCCGGGCAGTTGCTCCCGAAAACACCGCGCCTGCGTACGAGGAAGCGGGAAAAGCAGGCTATTACGGCGCAGAGTGTGATATTTACAGAACCTCCGACGGTGTGTGGGTGCTTCATCACGACCCGGTAACATACAGAATGATGGACGGCTGCACAAATCTTGAAAAGCATACATATCAGGAGCTTCTTGAACAAACTGTTGATAACGGCTCAAATATAGAAAGCTATCCCGATTTAAAGGTTTGCACACTTGAAGAATATCTTCAAATATGCAGGGAATACGGTATGGTGCCCGTTATTGAGCTTAAAGGCAAAAATAACACAGAGCATTATGACGAGGTTATTGAAATTGTTAATCAGTATCTTGACACAAACCCGATTTTCATTTCCTTCCAGCTTGATAACCTTAAAAAAATCCGTGCTCTTTCCGATTTGCCGTGCTGGTATCTTGTTCAGGAGATAACAGAGGAGGAGATTGAAAATGCTCTTTCAATCGGCGGAAGCTGCGGTATTGATTTCAATTATTCCAAAGAGGAAAACACCGATGATATTATTATGAAATGCGTAAACACGGGTATGCCCGTCGGCGCGTGGACGGTTGATGATCCCGAAGCCGCAGCACGCCTTTCAAATCTCGGCGTTAAATACATCACAACAGACAGCATTACAAAATAAGAGCGTTGATAAACAGCCTTAACCACTCTGAAAATTAAATCTACCGAGCTGTATATTTATATAGAAATAAGAAAAGCGGATTGAAGTCGATATTCAATCCGCTTTTAGCATATTTTGTTTTTTATATTATTTTTTGATAAGCTCTTTTGCACATTTTCCCGTTATAT
>JALEZT010000195.1 GCA_022772725.1 Eubacterium sp. | reverse complement strand
GAGGATTATACGGACTTTCGTTCTTCCTCTATCCTATTCACGGAAGCTTGAGAAATCAGATGATTTCAGAGCTTGCAGACATTCGTGCAGACCGACTTGCAGAGCAGGAGGCGGCAAGAAAGGCAATGCTTGACGAATAATATTGATTAGGCAAAAATCAAACAATAAAAAAATGCTTCGGAAAACCGAAGCATTTTTTTATTATAATTAATCTTCAATATAATAATTCTCGAGAGGCTCAATTTGATTAACAAACTGCCCATCGATTTTATCAATATAGCTTGCAAATTCATAATCAAAGGCAGTGCCGCTCGGAAACAAATCGAGCATTGGCTGCAAAACGAAGCGTCTTTCCCTTATTCTCGGATGAGGAACGGAAAGATTTCTTGTTTCAAGCTTAACATTTTCCGCAAGCAAAAGGTCTATATCAAGTATTCTCGGGCCGTTTATAATTCCTCTTTTTCTGCCGAAGCCACTTTCAATTCCAAGGCACAGACCGAGCATTTCATTCGGCTCGAGCTCGCTTTCAACAAGCAAAACGCAGTTATAAAAATTATCCTGCCTTGCATAGCCGACGGGCTCTGTTTCATAAATTCCCGAACGCATTAACACATCTGTATACGGTGTTAAATTAATTGAATTAATGCACCTTTCGATATTTTCTCTTTTACTTCCCAAATTTGTTCCAACGCCTAAAACATACTTCATTTTAAATATTATCCCTGCTTCTGACTATATTAACGCCCATATATTCAAATTCCGCTTTAACGGGCGCCTGCGGCTTTTTAAGGGTTAAATCAACCCTTAATACCTCACTGTATTCATCAAGAATTGCCTGAGCGGTTACCTCTGCGCACCTTTCAAGCAAATCATATTTCTGCGCAGTAAACACTCTGCGAACTGTTTTAACAACCTTTGCATAGGAAACGGTATCCTCAACATTATCACTGTGGCACGCCTTGTTCATATTAACATACAGCTCAATATCAAAAATAAAATCCTGGCCGTTTTCCTTTTCCTCGGGATTTACTCCGTGATATGCAAAAAGCTTTAAGCCTTTAATTAAAATTTTATCCATTATTTGTTTTGAACAACAACCGCCGTGCCCGTTGCGGAAACCATAAGCATTCCTGCATTGCCGAAGGTTTCATAATCAATATCAACGCCCACAACCGCATTTGCGCCCATCTGCGAAGCGCGAACCTCCATTTCCTTGATTGCCTTTTCTCTTGCATCGGCAAGCTCTTCTTCATATCCGGCAGACCTGCCGCCAACAATATTTCTGATTGATGCGCCGAAATCCTTAATAAAGTTTATTCCGGCAACAACTTCGCCCGTTACAAGTCCCTTGTACTCAACTATAATGCCGTTTTCAAGCGTTGGTGTTGTTACACTAATCATAATTTTTTCTCCTTTTTCAAATAATTATTATATTAATTTTTTTGTGCGCCTTTAAGTGCGTCTGCCATATAAACGCCCTGCTTTTCGTTTTTAACATCGTGAAGCCTAATAATGTCCGCTCCGCCGAGTATTGCCGCCGTGTCTGCCGCAATATTCCCGTAAATACGCTCCTTTGGATTTTCCTGTTTGCTTCCTTCTTTTATAACTCTTTTTCTGCTTGTGCCGAGCAAAAGAGGATAGCCCGAGAGCTTATATTTTTGAGCGTTTGCAATAAGGCTCATATCCTGAGGACGCGTTTTTCCGAAGCCTATTCCCATATCAAAGCAGATTTGATTTTTATTAATTCCGATTTTTTCAATCTGCTCTGCCGATTTTTCAAAAAAATTCTTAACCTCTTCTATATCTCCTGCGCCGTTATGCATTATTATCCAGCCTGCGCCCGTTTTTTTGACGATTTCAGCCATTTTAGGTGAAATTATACCCGAAACATCATTAACAATGCTGACGCCGTTTTTAATTGCTTTTTCGGCAACTGCGGGATAAAAGGTGTCTGCCGAAAGAGGAACGCTTATTTTTCCCTTTAAGCCCTCTAAAACAGGCTCCATTCGCTTCCATTCCTCCTCGGGAGAAATTAAAGTGTGTTCCGGTCGGGTTGACTGCGCGCCCAAATCAATTATATCCGCGCCGTCCCTTTCCATTTGCAGGGCGGTTTCAACTGCCCTTTCGGGCGAAAAATTATCTCCTCCGTCCGAAAAGGAATCGGGAGTTATATTAACAATTCCCATTATGAGCGTTTTTTTGCCGTATTCAATTTCTTTTTCACAGCATTTCCAAATCATTGATTTTCCTCATTATTTATCAAGAAGTGCAAGTGCCTCTGCTCTTGTGCGTGCGTCCGAACGGATAATTCCTCTTAATGCAGAGGTTTGCGTTTTGCTTCCCGAAGCCTTTGCTCCTCTTATGCTCATACACATATGCTCTGCCTCGATAATAACGGCAACTCCCTTTGGAGATA
>JALEZT010000155.1 GCA_022772725.1 Eubacterium sp. | reverse complement strand
CTTGCTAATTCAAACAGTGAAGCAGATCAGCAGTTAAAGCTTAAAGTCAGAGATGAAATACTTATCGCAGGCGAAGAGCTTTTTAAAGGATGTAATTCCGTTGAAGAAGCAATTAAAGTCTGCTCGGAAAATTTAGATTTTTTTCAGCAAGCCGCTCAAAAATGCATTGCCGAAAACGGTGCCGTTTATACTGTTAAAGCAACGGTTGATAAGGAATATTTTAACACAAGAGAATATGAAAAAATAACTCTTCCGAGCGGAATTTACAACGCTTTAAAAATTGAAATAGGGGAGGCGAAGGGCAAAAATTGGTGGTGCGTTATGTTTCCTGCAATTTGCCTGCCGTCTGTTTCCGAGGATGAAATCAACGAGGTTTTATCCGAAGATGAAATCAAGCTTATTAATTCAAATAATAAATATGAAATAAGATTTAAAATAGTTGAAATATACGAAAAAATTAAATCAAAGGCGGCTGAGTAATCACATTAAAAAAGCACACTTTTGTTAAACAACAAAAGTGTGCTTTTTTGGTGCCGGCGGCGGGGGTCGAACCCGCACCCTGTTGCCAGGACCGGATTTTGAGTCCGGCACGTCTGCCAATTCCATCACGCCGGCTTTTAAAAATATCGGGATACCCGAGAGGGTATCCCTTGGTGCTGGTGACCGGACTTGAACCGGTACGGTATTGCTACCGAGGGATTTTAAGTCCCTTGCGTCTGCCGATTTCGCCACACCAGCGAACACTCAATATAATACATTAAATTGATGTGATTGTCAATAATTAATTAACTTTATTTTGGACATTTCCGTTAAGATAGCATTTGAGGTTTTCTTCAAGAACTCCCAAAAGCCTCGCTCTTGTTTCCTTTGCCGCCCAAGCAATATGCGGAGTTATAATGCAATTTTCAGCAGTTAAAAGCGGATTTTCCGCGTTGGCAGGCTCTGTTTTTAAAACATCAAGAGCCGCTCCTGCAATTATTCCGTTATTTAATGCGTCGGCAAGCGCCTTTTCGTCAACAACAGGACCCCGAGAGGTATTAATTAAATAAGCAGTGTTCTTCATTTTTTCAAGATTTTCTTTATTAATCAATCCCGTTGTTTGAGGGGTAAGAGGGCAATGGCAGGTAACAAAATCAGACTCTGCAAAAAGTCTGTCAAGGCTTGTTTGCTCCGCATTTTTAAATGCAGACAAATCCTTTTTGCTTTGAGAATTAACAAGAACCTTCATACCGAAGCTTTCAGCAATTTGAGCAACCTTTTTACCTATTGAACCGAAACCGATTATTCCGAGAACTTTTCCGTCAAGCTCAAAGAGGGGAGACCTCCAGTAGCAAAAATCAGGGCATTTGCACCAATCCCCTGCGTGAACAGATGCAGAATGAAGCTCAACCTCATTAGCAAAATGCAGAATAAAGGCAAAAACCTGCTGTGCAACCGCGTTGGTTGAATAAGAGGGAATATTGCATACGGTTATTCCAAGATCTGTTGCCGTTTTGCAGTCAACAACATTATATCCTGTTGATTGCAGACCTATATATTTAAGCTCGGGAGCAAGTGCCTTTAATTCCTTTTCGTCTAAAACCGTTTTATTAATGATAAGAATTTCAGCGCCTTTGGCACGGCTTACCACCTCATCGGGTGCAGTCCTTTCGTAAATGCAAACCTCATCTGCATATTTATTAAGAAAATCCCAGCTTAAATCTCCGGGATTTGTTGTTGCCGAATCAAGATTAACTATTTTCATACATTTCACCTCAAATTTATATGTCTAAATTATATCCCCGTTAAACAAATTTTGCAATATTTTATTGATAATAAGAGCAATATATTATATAATTTAAGCATAAAAATTATTGGTGGTTTTATGAAAAAATCTCTGATAATTCTTTTAACTGTTGCTTTTACCTTTGTTGCGTGCTTTTCCTTTAATGTATTTTTCAGCAAGAAAATTACCGTTAATTCGCTTTACAGTCTTATGGGTAAATGTATTGTAATTGACGCAGGCCACGGCGGTGCAGACGCAGGAACAGTTGCACAGGACGGAGCTCTTGAAAAGGATATCAACCTTTCAATTGCTCTAAAGCTTTATGATTTTCTCAATGTTTGCGGTATCAACTGCAAGCTAATTAGAGATGATGATTCGGAATTTTACAAGCCGGGAGAAGAGCGAAACAGATCTGATTTATATAACCGTCTTGATTATGTAAACAGTATTGATAATTCAATTCTTGTTTCTATTCATCAAAATCATTTTCCAGATACTTCTCAATGGGGAATGCAGGTTTGGTACACTGCAAACGAAAAATCAAGTAAAGCCCTTGCAGACAGTATTTTATTCTATGATAAGGTATATCTTCAAAAGAATAATAAACGCATAAATAAGGAATCTGACGACAGTTATTACATACTTTATAATGCACAGTCGCCGTCTGTTATGGTTGAATGTGGATTTATGAGCAATTATGAGGAAAACAATCTGCTCAAAGACAATTTATATCAAAACAAGCTTGCGTGTGTTATAGCTTACGGAATTAATCAATATTTAGAGCAACGATAATTATTACCGTTGCCTCGAACGGAGAATATATAAATGGCTAAATTAAAATCACTATTTGTTTGCTCACAATGCGGATATGAGAGCGCAAAATGGTACGGAAAATGCCCGGGCTGCGGCGAATGGAACACTATGAACGAGGAAATTCCTCAAACGGCGGTAAAAGCCTCAAAAAGAGCAGTTTCGCTTCAACCCGTTATGAAGCTTCAAGATATAACGGAGGATGTTGAAAAGCGCATTTCAACAGGCATAAAGGAGCTTGACAGAGTGCTCGGCGGCGGAATAGTGGAGGGGAGCCTTGTTTTAATCGGAGGAGATCCCGGAATAGGTAAATCAACTATTCTTCTTCAAGCCTGTCAGTTTATAGGCAAAAATAAAAGCATTTTATATGTCAGCGGAGAGGAATCGGCTAATCAGATTAAATTGAGAGCAAATCGCCTTGGCGTAACAACCTCTAATTTAGGAATACTTGCTCAAACAGATGTTGGCAGCATAATCGAAACAATAAGAGGCGATAAGCCCGATTTAGTTATAATTGATTCAATTCAAACTATGATTCTTGATGAATGTTCATCCTCGGCAGGCTCCGTAACGCAGGTTAGGGAATGTACGAATATTTTTATGCGCACTGCAAAATCCTTCGGGATTCCGATTTTTGTTGTCGGACATGTGAACAAGGACGGCGCAATTGCAGGACCAAAGGTGCTTGAACATATAGTTGACACGGTTTTATATTTTGAGGGCGAAAGAAATTATTCTTACAGATTATTAAGAAGCGTAAAAAACAGATTTGGCTCAACTAATGAAATAGGCGTTTTTGAAATGCAGCAGGACGGCCTTAAAGAGGTTGAAAACCCGTCATTAATGATGCTTTCGGGCAGACCGAAAAACACAAGCGGAACATGCGTTGCATGTGTTATGGAGGGTTCAAGACCCATTCTTGCAGAGGTGCAGGGACTTGTTACCGCAACAGGCTTCGGAACTCCGAGAAGAATGAGCACCGGCTTTGATTATAATAGAATGGCAATGCTGCTTGCAGTTCTTGAAAAGCGTGCAGGATACTTTTTTAATTCAATGGATACATATATAAATGTAGTCGGCGGATTAAGACTTGATGAGCCTGCCGCAGATTTAACCGTTGCAATGGCGCTTGTTTCATCATTAAAGGATATCGTTATAAATGATAATGTTATCGCTTTCGGAGAAATAGGCTTGGCAGGGGAGATTAGAGCAGTAAGCTGTTGCGAGCAAAGAGTTGCTGAGGCTTACAGGCTTGGATTTGAGAAATGTATAATCCCGTTTAACAATTATAAAAGTCTTTCAAAGGATTTAAAAATCAACGCAGACATAATTCCTGTTAGAACTATAAGAGAGGCTTTCAGCGCATTAACAGAGGATTGATAACTTTTTATGTGAATATAGCATATACCGATATTAAAAAATTTACGGCAAGCCGAGGGGAATAGCCTCTTGACTTGCCTTAAAAAATCTGCTACAATTATACATAAT
>JALEZT010000076.1 GCA_022772725.1 Eubacterium sp. | reverse complement strand
GCTTCTGCTTTCCTCAGTACTCTCGGCACTGTTTGAAATTTTATAGGTGTAATCAAAATCAAACGCAAGGCAAATGTCATTGTCGGCAGAGCAGTTAAGCACATAATCCGAAAAGCCGTTTTTAACTGCGGGATTCGAAACGGTTATATCCGAAACGGTTATATAGCCGTTGCCGAAAAATGCCGATTGCTGAATATCGGAAATAAGCGAGGAAAAGCTTTCGTCGGAAAAGAACGCAGAAAAGCCGAGTGCATTTTTATCTGCACTGTCGGAAAGTGCCGCGGAGTATATCGTCTGAACGCTTTGGGAAGCCTTGTCTGCAAGGGAGTTAAAGCAGCCTTCGGAAAGCTTCATATTAACATATATTTTGTTTTCCGCCTTTGTTATGCTGATTTTCTGCACATATTCCTCGCAGCTTGCATTAACTGCTTTAAGCTCGTGCTCGCCCTCAAAAATATGGTCAATTTTATATTCGTTGTAATAAACGGTTTTATTCTCATCAGCACTCTTTGCAGAGATTGTTTGAGCTTTTGAAACGCTTATTCCGTCAACCGTAATTTCGGTTTCGCAGGGCGCGTAAATAACCGCACCGCAAATGCCGTTTTCGGATATGCAGGCGGTGTAGCGGTCATAAAGCCAAAAGCCGTTTTTCGTTTGCTTAACGGAAATATAATAAACTCCGCCGTCTCCGCCTTCCGTTATATATCTAATGCTGTAATAAATAATTCCGTTTTCCTTTTTATCAGCCTGCACTTCAAAATCCAAAACGGGGGAGTTGCTCAAAGAAAAGCCCTCGGGGTTTTCACTGCAAAAGCTCTCAAACGCTTCGTATGAAACGAAGGGAGACGTGCCGAAATCGGAATTGCCGTAAACCCTTTCCCAGTCCTGATTGATTATGCTTTTAATGTAAGACTCAACAAATTTGTTTGGATTGTGCTTCGGGGAAAGCAACGGGAAAATTAAAACAAATATCGCAATAAGCAGAGCCGCCGAAGCGGTAATGAAAACCGCCTTGATGATTTTGCTTCTTTTGTTTCCTGCGCTTATGCTTTTTTCTCGTTCCTCCAAGCGCTCCTCCTGCGATTTTTCGGGCTCTCTGCTGAAAAGACCGTAATCAAATTTGCCTTCGCTTGCCTCGTTTTCGGGTGCTTTGCTTTCGTTTTCTAATTTATTTTCCATCTGTTCCTCATCTTAAGTTGGCGGTAGCCGAAATAATATGCCTAAAATGCAAAATAATGGCATCTTTGCACATTTTTTGTTTTGACATACGCCAGTATGCCTGCAACAAAGAAATGCACAAATCTCCTCATAATTTTGTATTTTAGGTGCCTTGCAGTTTTGATGCAAATATTTTGCGTCAAGACAAGGCATAATTATTTTTGCATACTGCCGTATTCAAAAATAATTTAACAAAGTATTGGCGGAAAAGATTGTGTCAAAACCATATTGTTTCGACTGCCGCCAACTTAATTAAGAGTTTGTAATAATAAAAATGTCTTCTCTGTATTACAGACTATCATACAGTTTTAACTTTGTCAATAAGAATGCAAAAATAACATATTTTTCGACAAAAAAAGCTCTGCCGGAGGAAATCCTCAAACAGAGCTTTAATTTCAATTTGAAGCAGGCTGATAATTCGGAACGTATTTTAAAAGCGTTTCGCGAACAGTTTCATTATTAATCTGCGAAAGGTCTTTAAGCATTGAATCAAAGAATTCCTGCGTTATTTCCATAGGCTGAGTAACATAAATTTTTTCAAGAGCCGTTGTTTTTCTTGTTTCCATTTCACTTTCCATCGCAAGCTCTTCAAACATTTTCTCGCCCGGGCGAAGTCCTGTTATTTCAATTCCAATGTCGTCAACCGTATATCCTGCAAGATGAATCATATTAACGGCAAGGTCCATAATTTTAACGGGCTCTCCCATATCAAGAACAAAAACCTCTCCGCCGTTTGCAAGTCCGCCTGCCTGGCAAACAAGCTGTGCGGCTTCGGGAATTGTCATAAAATATCTTTCAATGTCGGGGTGGGTTAAGGTAATCGGTCCTCCGCGCTCAATCTGCTTTTTGAATATCGGAATAACAGAGCCGTGAGAGCCCAAAACATTTCCGAAGCGAACTGCCGAATAATTTGTTTGCTCGGAAACGGTGTTCATATATTGAACGATGATTTCCGTTAATCTCTTTGTGCAGCCCATAACATTTGTTGGGTTAACCGCCTTGTCGGTTGAAAGGGTAACCATTCTTTCAACACCGTATCTGTCGCAGGCAACGGCAACATTATATGTTCCGAAAACATTGTTTTTAACTGCCTCGCAGGGACTTTCCTCCATAAGCGGAACATGCTTGTGCGCCGCGGCGTGAAAAACAACATCGGGCTTAAATTCCTCAAAAACGGCGCAAAGCCTGTCCATATCCCTAACAGAGCCGATTCGCACCTCAACCTCAATTTTATCGCCGTAATTGTTTTTCAAATCGTTTTCAAGCTCAAAGGCGCAGTTTTCGTAAATATCAAAAATAATGATTTTTTCGGGGTTGTATCTTGCAACCTGATTGCAGATTTCAGAGCCTATCGAGCCGCCTCCGCCTGTTACAAGCACCGTTTTACCGATAAGATAACGGCAAACCTTTTTGTCAAGCTTAACCTCGGGTCTTGCAAGCAGGTCGGTTATTTCAATGTTTCTTATTTTTCTCAGCTTTCCGCCTTCTTCAAGAAATTCATTAACGGAGGGGGAGATTTTAACATTGCATTTTGTTTGCATTGCAAGGTCGATTATTTCCTTTTGCCTCGTCTTTGAAGCAGAGGGCAGGCAAATCATAATAGTATCTATATCGTGAAGCTTTGCAAGCCTAGGTATGTCTGCGCAGGTGCCCCTAACCTTAACTCCGTTAATTCTTTTTCCGAGCTTTGCGGGATTATCGTCAACCGCCAAAACGGGATAGCCGTCCTTATAATTATTGATTATCAATTCGTTTATAAAGAAATTTCCCATAAAGCCCGCGCCCACTATCATAACGCGCCTTTTGTTGCCCGAATATTTAAAGGAGTGGTGGCGTAGGAATTTATAAAGTCTGAAACCTATTCTAGGCACGCAAAGGGCAACAAATTCAAGAACAAACATTAAAAAATAAGCATAAAAGGGAAGCCAGCCGGAAACACCGAGAAGCTTGTTAAAAATCAGCCTGTCCGTTGCGAAAAGAACGCAGGTTGAAAGCACCGCGGAAATAAGATTTCGCGATATTTCATCAACTCCGGCAAAGTTCCAAACGCTTGAATAAAGGTCAAGCCATTTATTAATGAAGAAGAGAATAACGCTGACGAAAGCAAGATGACCGTAATTAAAAAGAATATTGCTGTATTCCGTGGCACGAATATGTCCGCCCATAGTGAGATAAACAATGCAGGCGTTTGCAAAGAAATAAAGCGACAGGTCAACAAGCGCAATAATTCCCTTTTTGCACATTGAGGTTATCTTTACTGCTTTAGGATTGTTATTCATAGCTTCACTTCCCACTATACATAATTAAATACAATTTTATTTTATATCAATAACAGTCTTTTTTCAATAATTTTATTATTTTTTTGACTATCAATTTTACAAATTTGCAGTTATGTAAAACCAAAAAGAAAATATTACTAAATTAACCTTTTGTTAGGTTGAAATTTTTTTAGGTTAGGATATAATATTTATGATAACAAATTGATTTTGTTTATAGGTGATTGAAATGAATAGGTTAAAAAATACTCAGCTTGAACACACAACTCCCGAAAGCGTAGGAGTAAGGAGTTCAAAAATTAAGGCTTTTATTGATGAGATAAATGAAAAAAAGCTTGGGCTTCAAAGCTTTACGGTTGTAAGGCATAATAAGGTTTGCGCGCAGTGCTTTTGGAAGCCGTATTCCGCCGATTATCCTCATGTTCTTTATTCAATGAGCAAATCGGTAACCTCAACGGCTATCGGCTTTGCAATAAGCGAGGGGCTTCTCAGCCTTGATGATAAGGTTTCGGATTTCTTCCCCGAATATAAAAGTGCAAGGCTTCACATAAATAAAAAGCTAACCGTTCGAATGCTTTTAACAATGCGCTCGGATAAGCTTATAACGGTTGCTGATGAAAAGGGCGGAAAGGATTGGATAAAGCAGTTCTTTGATGCGCCGTATCTTCTTCCACCCGATTCAAAATTCAATTATATTTCCGAAAACACCTTTATGCTTTCGGCAATTATTTCAAAAATAACGGGAATGAGTATGCTTGATTATCTCTATCCCCGTATGTTTGCGCCCCTCGGAATCGAAAAACCGTTTTGGGAAACAGACGGCAAGGGCAATAATTCTGCCGGCTGGGGCTTATATATGAAATCTGAGGATCTTGCAAAGTTCTTTTTGCCTTACATAAACGACGGAAAATGGATAGACGGTACTCAGCTTGTTCCTGCTTTCTGGGTGCGTGAGGCAACTAAAAAGCAAACTGCTTCGGTAAACGACGGATATATTGATAATATGTGCGGCTACGGCTATCAGTTTTGGCGCAATCCCGTTGCAAACAGTTACAGGGCAGACGGACTTTTCGGTCAAAGATGCTTTATGTTTCCCGAATATGACGCACTTGTTGTTCTTAACTCGGGCGAATCGGAAGACTATAAAATTATGAAGGTTTTCTGGAAGTATTTCCCCGAATGCTTTGAAGGCGATGTCTTTGAGGAAAATGAAAAGGAATATTCAGAGCTTCAAAGTGCAATCTCACAGTGCACTGTTGAGGAGCTTGAAGCAAAGCCGAGAAATGCCGAGGCAGAGCAGAAAATCAGCGGCAGAAAAATCAGATGCAGGTCTAATAAATTCACCTCTGTTATCTCTGTTTCAATTTTGCAAATGCTTTATAATAAGCCGGGCGAAATCAACCAAATGACTTTTGATTTTGACGATGATGGGCTTTTGTTCACTTGGCGCGAAAAGGATGAGGTAAACACAATAAGAGCCGGTATGAACGGCGAATACGGCGTTTCCGAAATCCATCTTAAAGACCTTCATTATCACGCCTATTCAAAGGCGGCGTGGCAGGAGGACGGAACTCTCAAGCTTTGGATAAGACCTGTTGAAACGGCTCATGTAAGAAAATTTACATTTGATTTTTCGGGCAACAGGATTAAGATAACAAACGAAATGTCTCCTAAATTCGAGGAGCTTGCAATTTATAATTTCACATTTTTAGGCTATCCCATTAAAACTCAGGGAGGAGAAAATGCAGTTCAAAAAATAGTTCACGATGTAGGCCTGCCGATTTTCGAGCCGAATTTCTACGGAGCATTTGAATAATAAAAAGAAGCAGAGCATAATGCTCTGCTTTTTTATTATCTGCGGTTACTTATTCTTTTTCTTTTTAATAGCCTTTGAGATTATTATTCCTGCTCCTGCCGCAAGCACAATCGCGCCCGCAACGCCGCAGGCTATCGGAAGAAAAACATTTTTATATTCATAGTATCCGTGATTTCTTATGTATGCGTTGCTTTCTCTGTAATCGGTTATATCGTCATACATAAGAACCTCGGAGGAGAAATTGCTTAAATCGTCCTCTTTAAGCGTTATTGTTCTTATTCCGTGATTGTTGCCGTAGCTGAAAAAGGTTGTTCCCGGAACGGCAATTAACTTTATTCCCTTGTATTCTCCTGCAAAGCTGTTCACATGGTCGTGCCCGAAAAAAGCACCTAATATATCGCCCTGCTGAACCCAGCTTTCAAGCTGTCCGTGGTTGTTGTTTGGAGGGCAGGGGCCCTCGTTAACGCTTCCCTCATATATGTATTCACTGTTTGCAATATAGTATTTTCCGCTGTGTGCGCCGTTTCCGCTGACCGCACCCTTTGTGCCCATTTTAACCTCTGTCAGCATATCGTAAACCTCGGGAACCGCTATGTGCTGAAAGAGAAGCGACGGCATGGGCTCGCCGTTGTTTTGCGCTTTCAGCTCGTTTGAGGTTTTTATATACCATTCGGTTTGGTCCTCGTGAACATATCCGTATCCGCCGCCCTCTTCCTCGGGTGCGTAGGGGTTAGAGTCCATAAACCAAAGGTTGAAAATGTCCTTTTGTCCCTGCGAGTCCTTTATCAGCAGATTGTAGCTACAAACGCCTGTCATTTCCTCGCCCTCAACGGCAAGGCAGGTGTCATATTTTTGATAGCAGGAAAGCAAAAACTCCTTTGCCTCTTCAACCGATTTATCGTCCTTGCCCTCGGCAATTCCCTCGTGGTCGTGATTGCCGAAAACAAGCGCAAAGGGAATGCCTGCGTTGTCTATAACAGAGCAAACCTCGTCTATGGCTTTCTCTGTTTTTTCTTTTGTAACGCCTTTCCAGCTTCCTGCCGTATTATCGCCCAAAAGAACGATTAAATCGGGATTAGTTTTTTCAATAGCATCCGTCATAAGAGCCATTGTTGCCTTTTGGGGCGTATCTGTATCCTGAATATCGGAAAGGATAAGTATTTTAAATTCGCCGTTATTGAATTTTAACTGTGCTTTATCGGTATTTTCAAAAGCAAGGGCAGTGATTGCCGATGATGATATAGCCATAGTAAATGCAATAATTAATGAAAGCAGGCGAAACGCCTTTTTCTTGCCTTTCATAATTTTCCCTCTCTAAGCAGTTGTTATTTTTGGCTTTCGGTCTCTGCTTTAATTGATTTAATAAAATCAACAAGCCCGTCGGGGCAGTTGCCCTTAACAATTATAAAGCCCTGATTAACCGAAGCCATAATATAAAAATTTGTTTTTGTTTCAATGATTTTGTAAATCTTTGAATATTCAAGCTTTGTTTCGCCGTTTTGAGTTAATTCGCGAACATAATTATCATAAAACTCAAAATCGGCAACGCACGAGGTTATCGCCTTATTTGAATAATATGTTTTTTTAACGGTCTTTTTGAAGGAAGCAATAAAAATAGCCGTCGAAAGCAGTAACGCAAAAAGCAAAGCAAAAACGGTTGAAATTTCCCTCGTTGAGTAAAAAACAGCTCCCATTAAAAGAACATATAAAACAGGAAGCGTTATCATCACTGCCTTAAAGCCCTTTTGCTTTAACAACACGGCTTCGTTATATTTACTGTATTCCTCAAAGCTGTATGCGGTTTGAGTTTTGTATAAAGGCTCCATAAATGCTCCTTTTTATTCGGGATATTTTAAATCGTCCTTTGTCCAGTTTTGAATAACTTCAAGAAATGCCTTTGCCTCTTCCTTTGCCTGCGCAAGATTATGGTCGGAGCAGTTTCCGCATTCCTTCATTGTTGCACCGGGAATCATTCCCCAAAAATCCGCAATATACTGAAATGCTTCTTTAATGAGGTTAATCGAATAACCGTCCGAAAGAGAGCGGGTAAGGAAATAAAAGCCCGTGCGGCAGCCCATAGGTCCGAAGTAAATAATATTGTCGCCGAATTCGGTGTTGCGCACGTATGTTGCGAAAATATGCTCAATAGTGTGCATAGCCGCGTTGGTCATAACTGTCTCTCTGTTTGGCTCGCGCATTCTGATATCGTAGGTTGTAATATCGTCGTCTATTCGGCTGATATAAATGCCCTTTTTAAGCTTGTTGTGGTCTATTTGAAAGCTTGGAATAGTTTTCATTTTACTTTCACTCCTGTTAAAAATGATATATTGTCAGTACATTCTCCGCCCGACGCACCGCCGAAAAAGCCGTTGATAATATCAATTGCCTCGTCCTTGGCATCTTCAAAAAGCTCAAAAAAGCTTTCGCGCCTTTTGCCGTCCTCAAACGGAGATGTCCATCTGCCGTTATTTATATTAGCATATTTTTTTGCATTTTCCAAGTCATCTGTGCGAAGGAATGAAGAAATTTTAAAATTTTTTGTTAAAGGAGCCGCCGCGCTCTCCAAGGTGCGCATTGCCTTTTCCTTTTTGCCGTTTGCGTCAAGGAGAAGCCGTTGGGCATATTTTGTGTCCTCAATAGCAGTTTTAACCTCCTGCGCAGTAACGCTCTGCGGAGCAATAACCGCCGAGGCGAATGAAAGCATTTCGGCAATTTCCGCCTCTTCGCTTTGAGTGCAGTTAAAGGTTTTTTCTGTTTCAAATGCCTTTGGAGCTTCAATTCCCATTTTGAGAGAAAGCAACAGAGAATCAAGAGAAAGCTCAATCGTGTTGTGAACGGAATTTGGGTTAAGAGCCCTGTTTTTATCTGTTATCAAATCTTGAAGATAATAAACAAACGGGTGGCATTTCCTGTCAAGCGCATAGTGCATAATGAAGCCTGCGGCATAGCTTTTTGCCGTTTCGGGATTTTTTGAGCCTTTCAGATATTTTGCAAAATAATCAAGAATATCTCCCGGCCTTGCTCTGTGAAGCGCAGAGCCTGCACCCCTTAAAGATTTCCCTCTTTGCCAAGGGAGCGCTCTGTGGAAAAAGAATATGTCGGGCCCCTGCGCGCCTATATAAACTGCGTTTTCGCAAACGGTAAAATCAACCGTGCCTTTGAGCCTCTCCATAAGCTCCTTTGCGAAAATATAATGCGTTGAAAATGCAGGCATTTTATAAACCTCCGAAATTCGATTGAAATTCCTTTTCAATAATTTTTTTCATATCCTCGGGAAAGCCACAGGAAACGGTTATCTCCTTTTCGGTAACGGGGTGCGTAAAATAAACCGCTTTGCAGTGAAGTGCCTGCCTGTTTATTTCCGTGCTTTCCTCGCCGTAAAGTGTGTCGCCGAGCAGGGGAGCACCTATGCTTGAAAAATGAACGCGTATTTGATGAGTGCGTCCCGTTTCAAGATTAATTTTCAAAAGCGTGTATCTGTCGTTTGAGCATATCGGCTCATAATGTGTAACGGCGCGTTCTCCGTTTTCGCTGACTGCTCTTTTGATAATGCTTTCGCCAAGCCTTGCAATCGGTGCATCTATTAATGACGCCTTTTCGATTTTACCGCATACTATTGCGTAATAATCCTTTTTGATTTTGCCTGCAAGCTTTGCCGCGGCAAGCTCGTTTTTTGCAATTATAACAACGCCGCTTGTGTCTCTGTCAAGGCGGTAAACGGCGCGAAAGGCAGTTTGCTCCTTTATATATCCCGCAACGGCGTTTGAAAGTGCGTCGCCCCTGTGGTTTCTGCTTTCGTGAACAGGCATAAAGGGAGGCTTGTTAACCGCAAGAATATCCTCGTCCTCATAAAGAATTTCAATTTTTTCTCCCGAGGGCTTCGGCATTTCGCCCTTGCTCTCTATTGAAATTTCAAGCCTGTCTCCCGTGCTGAGAAGGGCAATCGCCCTTTCCTGCCTGCCGTTTAGCATTATTCCGTTTTCCGTCTGCTTTAAGCGTGTTAAAAGGGAGGAGGAAACGCCGAACGAGCGCAGAAAATCCCGTATCTGCCTGCCATTATTCTTTTCTTCAATAATAAAACTGATTTTTCTCATAGCCTAATTATACATTTATTTTTCTTTTAAAGCAACAAGGTATTGCACTGCTCAGCTAAAAATGGTATTATATAAAAAAGATTCTGACGGAAAGCAGTTTATCTTCTGACCGAAAGTGCGTATATCGGCAGACGCATTGCGTCTATTTTTCGCTGAATATCCGTGCCTTCGGGCACGGTTTTTTTCGTTAATAATTAAGAAAGGCTATGGGAATTATTATGGAAACAAGAGTTGCCGTTATCGGCATTATAGTTGAAAATAAAAAAAGCGTTGCCGAATTAAACGCTATTTTGTCGGAGCACGGCGAATATATCATAGGCAGAATGGGTGTTCCCTATGATAAAAAGGGAGTAAGCATTATTTCCGTTGCGGTTGACGCTCCGCAGGACGCCATTAATGCGCTCAGCGGAAGCATCGGCAGGTTGGAGGGCGTATATGCCAAAACAGCATATTCAAATGTGTAACGCTTTAATTGAAGGGCTTGATAAAGGCGCAGAGCTCTCGCACGAGGAATATCTTTATTTAATAAAAAACAGAGAGCTTTGCCGTGAGGAGCTTTATAAAAAAGCGTCTGCAAAGCGCGAAAAGCATTTCGGCAATAAAATATATATAAGAGGTCTTATTGAGTTTACGAATTACTGTAAAAACGATTGCTTTTACTGCGGCATAAGGCGTTCAAACGCTTCCTGCGAACGATACAGACTTTCGGAGGAGGATATTATTCTTTGCGCCGAGGAGGGATATAGGCTCGGTTTCAGAACCTTTGTTCTTCAAGGCGGAGAGGACCCTTATTATACAGATGATATTCTTTGCCGAATTGTTTCGTCAATCAAAAGCCGTTTTCCCGATTGTGCGGTAACGCTTTCTCTCGGCGAAAGAAGCAGGGAAAGCTATAAAAGGCTCAAGGAAGCAGGCGCAGACAGATATTTGCTTCGCCACGAAACCTCCTGCAAGGAGCATTATGAAATGCTTCATCCAAAGGAAATGAGCTTTGAAAACAGGCTGAAATGCTTAAATGATTTAAAGGAGCTCGGTTATCAAGCAGGCGCAGGCTTTATGGTTGGCTCGCCGTTTCAAACAGATGAAATGCTTGCTGATGAGCTGATATTTTTAAAAAAATTAAAACCGCAAATGGTTGGTATAGGACCTTTTGTTCCGCATAACTGCACACCTTTTGCCGATATGAGTGCAGGCACGGCAGAGAAAACCCTGTTTATGCTTTCGCTTATACGCTTAACGCTTCCGAGCGTGCTTTTGCCGGCAACAACGGCTCTCGGCACGGTTGATCCTACGGGCAGGGAAAAGGGAATACTTGCGGGTGCAAATGTTGTTATGCCGAATTTGTCTCCCGTTTCTGTAAGAAAAAAATATATGCTTTATGATAATAAAATCTGCACGGGCGATGAGTCTGCGCAGTGCATTGAATGCTTAAAAAGAAGAGTTGCTTCCGTCGGCTGTGAAATTGTAACAGACCGCGGGGATTATAAAGGAGAGGAAAAAGATGAGTAATTACAATCCAAAATCAATGAAGGCAGAGGAATTCATAAGCGATGAGGAGATAAGGGAAACGCTTGCCTTTGCAGATGAGCATAAAAATGATTTGGAATATATAGATAAGATAATCGAAAAGGCAAAGCAAAGAAAGGGTTTAAGCCATAGGGAAGCAAGCGTGCTTCTTGCCTGTGAAAATGAGGAGAAGAACAACGAAATATACGACCTTGCCGAGCAGATTAAAAAGGATTTTTACGGCAACAGAATAGTTATGTTTGCTCCGCTTTATCTTTCAAACTATTGTGTAAACGGCTGCCTTTACTGCCCTTATCATCTGAAAAATAAGCATATTGCAAGAAAAAAGCTGACTCAGGAGGAGGTTGCAAGGGAGGTTATTGCGCTTCAGGATATGGGGCACAAAAGGCTTGCAATCGAGGCAGGGGAGGATCCCGTTAATAACCCGATTGAGTATATCCTTGAATGTATAAACACAATCTATTCAATTAAGCATAAAAACGGCGCAATAAGGCGCGTTAATGTTAACATTGCGGCAACAACTGTTGAGAATTACAGAAAGCTTAAAGATGCAGGAATAGGAACATATATTCTGTTTCAGGAAACATATCATAAGGAAAACTATGAATATCTTCATCCAACGGGACCGAAGCACAATTATGCTTATCACACGGAGGCTATGGACAGAGCTATGGAGGGCGGTATAGACGATGTCGGCATCGGCGTTCTTTTCGGCCTTGATAAATACAGATATGAATTTGCAGGTCTTTTGATGCACGCCGAGCACCTTGAAGCCGTTCACGGAGTAGGTCCTCACACAATAAGCGTTCCCCGTGTTAAGCGTGCAGATGATATAGATCCCGATGAATTTGATAATTCGCTCAGCGACGAAATGTTCTGCAAAATTGCCGCCTGCATAAGAATTGCAGTTCCTTATACGGGAATGATTATTTCAACCCGTGAAACTCCCGAGGTGCGCGAAAAAATTATCCGTCTCGGCGTAAGCCAGATAAGCGGCGGTTCAAGAACCTCCGTAGGCGGCTACTGCGAGGAGGAGCGTCCGCATGATACGGAGCAGTTTGATGTTTCGGACAACAGAACGCTTGACGAGGTTGTAAACTGGCTTATGACGGCAGGATATATTCCGTCCTTCTGCACAGCGTGTTACAGAGAGGGCAGAACGGGCGACAGGTTTATGAGCCTTTGCAAATCGGGTCAAATTCAAAACTGCTGTCATCCACACGCGCTTATGACCTTAAAGGAATTTTTAATGGATTATGCCTCAGAGGATACGCGCAAAAAGGGCGAAGCGCTGATTGAAAAGGAAATTGATAATATCGGCAAGGATAAGGTTAAGGAAATAGTTAGAGAACGCCTTGTTAAAATTGAAAACGGAGACAGGGATTTCAGATTTTAGTTTAAAGAGGTGGATTTATGGGACTTAATGACACACCAAGCGGCGAAAGAATTGCAATCGGCTTTTTCGGTTGCAGAAATGCGGGAAAAAGCAGTCTTGTTAATGCCGTAACAGGTCAGGATTTATCGGTTGTAAGCAATGTAAAGGGAACAACAACCGACCCTGTTAAAAAGGCTATGGAGCTTCTTCCGCTCGGCCCTGTGCTGATTATTGACACCCCGGGATATGACGACGAGGGCGAGCTCGGTGCAATGAGGGTTGAACAGGCGGAAAAAATACTTCGTATGTGCGATATAGCAGTTCTTGTTAAAACGGCAGGAAAGGAAAATAACGCCGTTGAAGGTGCTCTTATTTCTCTTTTTGAAAAGAAAAAAATGCCTTACATTATTGCCGAAAATAAATCTGATTTGCTTAGTGATATTCCCGAAAGCACTGATAAAACAGTTTACACAAGCGCGCTGAAAAAAACAGGCATAGAGGAGCTTAAAAATGCGCTTGGCAGAAGCGTTAAAAGCGATGAACCGCCGATTCGCCTTGTGGGCGATTTAATTCATCACGGCGATTTTGTTGTTCTTGTAACGCCGATTGATTCAGCCGCTCCAAAGGGCAGAATGATTTTGCCTCAGCAGCAGGCAATCCGTGATATAATTGATAGCGGTGCCGTTGCGGTAACAGTTAGGGAAACGGAGCTTGCAGAAGCTCTTGCGTCTCTCGGCAGGGAGCCGTCGCTCGTTGTAACCGATTCGCAGGCGTTTGAAATTGTTAGCAAAATTGTTCCCGAAAGCATTCCGCTAACCTCGTTTTCAATACTTATGGCAAGGTATAAGGGCTTTCTTAAAACCGCGGTTGAGGGCGCTCGCAAAATATCAAGCCTTAATGAAAATTCAAGAGTTCTTATCAGCGAGGGCTGCACTCATCACAGGCAGTGCGATGATATAGGAACGGTTAAGCTTCCGAGGTGGATTGAAAAATTTACAGGCGTTCGTCCGTCGTTTGAATGGTCAAGCGGAACGGGCTTTCCGAAAAGCCTTTGTGATTTTGATTTGGTTATTCATTGCGGCGGCTGTATGCTCAATTCAAATGAAATGCAGTTCAGAATGAACAGTGCGATAGAGCAGGGAGTACCGTTTACCAATTACGGCACGGCAATTGCATATATGCAGGGCATACTTGAACGCAGTATTGCTCCGCTCCCCGAATTTGATTAATTATGTTTTAGGAGTGTCGAGTTAGCCACTCCGTACAATTAATATAAAAAATTAAATGTAACACCATAGGGGAGAACTGTGTTCTCCCGTGAAAAAGCAAAACGAAAAGCGGGCGAACGCAGTTCGCCCCTACGAAACAATTTCAGAATATTTCGTAATAAAATATGTGTCTCAGACCATTTTCTCTGCAAACAAAAAAACCGTAGAAGCCGATGCTTCTACGGATTTTTTGTTGTATCCTTAATTTGCTTTTTTCTTTTTCGCATTTCCGAAAGCTTAATATAATATGTTATCAAAACAGTGCCAACAACTATTCCTGCCGCAATTCCGAAGGTTATTGCAAGGGTGTCGGATAAATATCCGGAAAACATTTCGCTGTTTCCGTCAACAACTCCGCGCATTGTGTAGTAAAGCGCATTACCGGGCAAAAGCGGAATAATTCCCGGAATAAGATAAATATTTGCAGGTGCTTTTAAGATTCTTGCCGCCGCCTCGGCGTAAAGATAAACCATAAGCGCGGCAATAAAGTTTGCAAAAAACAGGTGCTCGGTAAAATGGAAAATAAGCAGATATATTGCCCAGCCCATTGCGCCTCCGAGCGTTGCGGCAAAAACATTTCTTTCGTTAACTCTGAAATAAATTGAAAAGCCGAGCGTGCCTATTGCCGCCGTTATAATCTGTATGATTGATTCCTTCAAAGCAACACACCTCCCGCAACTATAAGCGCAAGCGCGTATCCGCCTGCAAGCGCAACGGCAACGAAAACCGCCTCAATAAATCTGTAAAGCCCCGTAACAATATCCTTGTTGAACATTTCCTTAATTGAATTAACAAGTAAAAGTCCGGGGATAAGAAGCATTATGTCGCCTGTCATAACCTTGTCAACATTTGTTCCAAAACCGAAATGAACGAAAATGCTTGCCGCAATTCCCGCCGTGAAGCTTGCAACAAAGGTGTATATAACATTATTAACATTGCGAAGCCTGAAATTGTAATCCATAAGATAAATAAGTATGCCAACAACCGCAGAGGCAACGCCGTCAATAAGATTTCCGCCGAAGAAAACCGCAAAGCCGCCTGCCGCAAGCATATATCCAAGGCATTTTAAAAACGGCTTCGGCTTTGGCCGTTGAGTGTTTTTTATTAATGAGTCAAACTCCTCAATATCCGGCTTGTTTTCGCAGATATATCTCGCCCGTGCGTTTAGCTCTTCAAGCTGACCGAGGTCTGTTGCGCTCTTTGTTATCCTAACGCTTTGCGTGTAATGCTCGTTGCTTTCCGATTTTATCGTTACAACTATAAGGCTTGTAACGGCATATATTTCGGGGCCTTCAAAGCCGTAGGCGGTGCATATTCTTTTTATCGTGTCCTCAACACGCTTAACCTCGGCTCCCGTTTCAAGAAACTGCCTGCCGAGGCTTAAAACATCCTCTAAAAATAATTCACATTCACTGTGCGTCATAAAAATTCCCTCTCTTTTAACAGTTATATTATATTACAAATCAATCCGTAAGGCAAATAAAATATGTTTAAAACCACCAAAAAACACCGCTTTTATTTCCTTTTATATGGCAAAAAGCAAACTCCCCATACATTGCGTATGGGGAGTGTTTTTATGTCTTGTTATTTTTCGTAGGAAACGATTATGCCGCCGTTTGAGGCGTAAAGCGAATTAAGTCCGCTTGCCTTTAAAACGATAATGTTTTCGCCTTTGTAACCGCTTTGCTGTTCAATAAACGCCTTAACGCTGTTTGCCTTTTCCTCGCAGCAAACATGGCTGATAATGCAGTATTTATCCGATAAATCGGCACCGTCTGTTTCCTTTGCAATAAAGCCTGCAAGCTTTGACAATGCTCTTTTTTCCGATAAATCCTTGCCTGCAACGGAAATGTTTCCGTAATCCGTTCTTTTGCAAATAAGCTTAACGCGAAGCGCTTCAATAACATTTGCCGCAAGGTTGAAAAGTCTGCCGTTGCCTTTAAGAGCGTCAAGGCTTTCAAGGCAAAAATAAAGCCCGCAATTCTTAATGCAGTATTCCTCAACCAAAGCCACAATATCCTCAAAGGGAGTACCTGCGTCTGCAAGCCTTTTAATTTCGTGTGCAAGAAGCGTTTCAAGTCCCGAGGTTGCAAGAGAATTGAAAATATGAATTTTCTTGTTGTCCTCGTGCTCCTCTTTATAAAGAGTAACGCCCTGAACAGCGCTGTTGTAGCAGCCGCTGAGCTTATCGGTTATCGTTAAAATATAAACCTCGTCATAATCGCCCTCACACGCCTTTGCAAATGCCTCGGGGGAGGGGCAGGCAGATTTCGCAAGCTCGCTGCTTGCCACCATTCTGCCGATGAAATCATCCTGATTAAAATTTTCATCGTCCTGAATAATATAATCTCCGATTTGAAGAGTGAGAGGAATAAATTCTATGTTCTCCCAAGCCTTCATATCCTCTGTTATATCACAGCAGGAATCTGCAACAATTTTATAAGCCATAAGAAAAAACCTTGCCCTTATGTTTAATGTATAATGATTATAAACGATTTAATCAGTCTGTGTCAATCATATAATAAAAAATTTACAAAATTAAGCAATTGTAAAATTATTTGTCGAATTTTGCGGCTGCTTTTCTTGCAAATTCAATCTGCGTGTTAACGCTCTCCTCGCTCGGTCCGCCGGGCGCAAGTCTGTCTGCAACGCATTTTTCAAGGTTAATTGCCGTGTAAACGCCCTTGTCAAATAAATCGCAAACGGCTTTGTATTCCTCAATCGGAAGCGTTTCAAGCGTTAAGCCCTTGTCTATGCAAAGCGCAACAAGCTCGCCCGTTGCCTTGTATGCATCACGGAAGGGAAGCCCCTTGCCAACAAGATAATCGGCGCAGTCGGTTGCATTAATAAAGCCCCTTGCCGCCGCATTTCTCATATTTTCTTTAAGAACTGTCATTGTTTCTATCATAGGAGTAAACGCCGTGAGGCACATTTTAACTGTGTCAACTGCGTCAAAAATCGCTTCCTTGTCCTCCTGCATATCCTTATTGTATGCAAGCGCAATGCCCTTCATAACCGTTAAAAGCGTTGTTAAATCTCCGAAAACTCTTCCGCTCTTGCCCCTAACAAGCTCTGCAATATCGGGATTTTTCTTTTGAGGCATAATTGAGGAGCCTGTTGAAAATGCGTCGTCAAGCTCAACAAATTTAAACTCCCAGCTGCACCACATAATTATTTCCTCGGAAAACCTTGAAAGGTGAACCATTATAATCGAAAGAGCACTCGCAAGCTCAATGCAGAAATCACGGTCTGAAACTCCGTCAAGCGAGTTAAGGGAATATCCGTCAAAGCCAAGCGCCCTTGCGGTCATTTCTCTGTTTATGGGATATGTTGTTCCTGCAAGCGCACCCGAGCCGAGAGGGCAGATGTTCATTCTGCTTTTTGCATCCTCAAGCCTTTCAAGATCTCTGCAAAGCATTGCCGCATAAGCCATAATGTGATGCGCAAAGGTTATCGGCTGAGCCCTTTGAAGATGAGTGTAGCCGGGCATAATAGTCTGCTTGTTTTCCTCGGCCTTATCGCATAAAACATTAATAAGAGCACAAACCTTTTCTTCAATTTCGGTTATCTCTTTTCTTAAATTCAGCCTTATGTCAAGCGCAACCTGGTCGTTTCGTGAGCGCGCCGTGTGAAGCCTTTTACCCGTCTGTCCGAGCCTTTCGGTCAGCTCGCCCTCAATAAAGGTGTGTATGTCCTCTGCGCTCATATCTATTTCAAGCTTGCCCGATTTTATGTCGCTCAATATCTCTTCAAGCCCTGCAATGATTTTTTCGCTTTCGCTTTTTTCAATAATGCCCTGTGCGCCGAGCATAGCGGCGTGAGCCATACTGCCCTTAATGTCCTCTTCAAACATACGGCAGTCAAAGCTTATTGAAGAGTTGAAATCGTTTGTTTCCTTTGCAAGCTCCTTTTTAAATCTGCCCTTCCATAACTGTCCCATAACAATAAATTCCTTTGCGTTAATTATAATCGGGTCGTCGGGGGTGCGGGTGTCCGGTGGACACCTCTGCGTCAGCAGAAGCACCGACCGAACCGGCAGGTGAGACCGCCGACCCCTACGAGAATATTTAAAAACCAATCCCTACAAAAAACCGTAGGGAACGCCGTCCTCGGCGTTCCGCATACTATATTATATTATTTATCTTCCTTTTCCCTTTGTGCGTCAAGCAAAGCCTTAACCTTAATCGGCAAGCCGAAAAGATTAATAAATCCTGCCGAATCGGCTTGATTGTATGCTCCGCCGTCCTCGCCGAAGGAAGCAACATTTTCATCATAAAGTGTGTAAGGGGAGGTGATTCCCGCATTCATAACATTGCCCTTGTAAAGCTTAACCTTAACATCGCCCGTAACCGTCTTTTGTGTTTCGTCAACAAAAGCGGAGAGAGCCTCGCGAAGAGGAGTAAACCATTGACCGTTGTAAACAAGCTCGCCGAATTTCTGGGCAATAAGCTTTTTGTAATGAGCGGTTTCCTTGTCAAGAGTAATCATTTCAAGCATTTCGTGTGCCTTGTAAAGAATTGTTCCGCCGGGTGTTTCATAAACGCCTCTGCTCTTCATACCAACAAGGCGGTTTTCAACAATGTCAAGAAGACCGATTCCGTTCTTGCCGCCAAGCTCGTTAAGCTTTTCAACAATTTCAAGTCCGTTCATATCAACACCGTCGATAGCAGTCGGAACGCCCTGCTCAAAATGAATGTTAACATAGGTTGGCTCGTCGGGAGCCTGCTCGGGAGCAACTCCGAGCTCAAGGAAGCCATCTTTAAGATATTGAGGCTCGTTAGCAGGGTCTTCAAGGTCAAGTCCCTCGTGCGAAAGGTGCCAAACATTCTTGTCCTTTGAATAGTTTGTTTCACGGTTTATTTTAAGAGGAATGTTGTGTGCCTCTGCATATTCAATTTCTTCCTCACGGGATTTAATGCTCCATTCACGCCAAGGAGCAATAATCTCCATTTCGGGAGCAAATGCCTTTAAGGTCAGCTCAAAACGAACCTGGTCGTTGCCCTTTCCCGTACAGCCGTGGCAGATAGCGTCTGCGCCCTCTTTTTTTGCAATCTCTGCAAGTCCCTTTGCAATGCAGGGGCGTGCGTGAGAGGTGCCAAGCAGATATGCCTCATATTCTGCACCTGCTTTAAGGCACGGCCAAATGTAGTTTTCAACATAATCCTTTTTAAGGTCAAGAACATAAAGCTTTGAAGCTCCTGTTTTTATTGCCTTTTCTTCAAGTCCGTCAAGCTCTGTTCCCTGGCCAACATCTCCCGAAACCGCAATAACCTCGCAGTTGTTGTAGTTTTCTTTAAGCCACGGAATAATGATTGATGTGTCAAGTCCTCCGCTGTATGCAAGAACAACCTTTTTAATTTCCTTTTTTGCCATTGTTTTTTCCTCCATATATAAATGTTATTAATATAAGAAATATTGATTTTCTTATTACCCTAACCATTATATATACGGCAAATACGATAGTCAAGCAAATAGAGAAAAATTGTATAAATATACAAATAAGTGTAATATATTATGAATAATATGTATAAAATTGCATAATTTACCGTATGATTATTGGAGCGTCGAGGGTGCCGATTCCTACGAAAAACATTTAGGTTTTAATGTTCCCCGTAGGGCAGGGGTTTACTCCTGCCGCAATGTTATTTTATGATAAAACGGCAAGAGCAAGCCCTTGCCCTACGTGTTCTCCCGTGAAAAAAGCAAAACAAAAAGCGGGCGAACGCAGTTCGCCCCTACGGGAACATTTAAAAATCAAAACATAAAATAATTTGCCGTCGCAGACCCGATTTTTTTCAATGTTTTCTTATTAAACGGTTACTGACATTGTGAACATTTTGTCAAATAATGGATTGTCAACAGCTTGTTTTCAATTTTGTGAACAAAAAATGTAAACAATTTGTAAACAATTTTTTATCGCTTTTCGCAATTCTTTTGTTGACACCGCTATATTATTATGCTATATTAGTAATGTAATTTTTAAATGGGTTAACTATGCCCATTTCAAATCATAGCGCCGGGGCAGGCGGTGCGCTGTTTTCGGGAAAAGAGGCGTGGTCAGTGCTTCTCCGAAAACCCCGTGTTTCCTTGCCTCATGGCAGATTCTAAGGAGGAATTATCTATGAAAACAAAGAAATCAAAGAGGCTCTTTGCCGCATTGCTTTCATTGGTTATGGTTATATCAACCTTTGCCGCAATACCGTTCAGCTCTTTTGCGTCAACCCATACGCTTGATGATTTGAACACATTGATGTCTCAGTATGAAACAAAAATCAAAGCAGGAACCTATTACAGCAACACTCTTAATGCTTATAAAGCTTGGTATGATGCAAAGGTTGTTTATGTCGGCGTAAAAGCAGGTAAAACTGCCGATACTGCAATTGACACTGCATACACAAACCTTTCAAATGCAATCACAAATTTAACAGCCTTCACACCGAAAAAAGGTACAGCTGTTCCTAAAATCGGTTCTTCAACAACAACCATTCCAACAGATATGTATGCAAATGTGCTTTATTCAAACGGTTCTTCGGCAACTACCTATACTTACGGTGCGGAAGCTAGTACTGGTGGTGCTGTTAATTATGGTTGTACTGGATACACATATTATCCCGAAACAACTCTTCTTTATGACGGAACAGCTCCTCATTTAGCAATATTAACCGGATGTAACAATCCAAAAAGATATGCAGTTAACCCGGCACACATGGCAGTTACTTCATCAGGTGTTGAATTAAAGGCAGCTTGGAAGGGTGTATCTGACGGCTTCGGATGGCCCGCTAACACAAACACTTCACTTGGATACACATCTGATGATTATGGGGACTACGGATATCAGGTTAAAAAAAGCAGCACATTCCGCACATACGGAAACACCTTGTATTATAGCGGAACGCCAACATCAACGCTTACAACTATTTCTTCAACAGATTGGCATTTTGGAATTAAAAGGAGTAGTAAATCTGCTACATTTACTAATTCAACGGCAATTTATGTTGTAAACTATAAATCTCTTATTGACACTGTTAAGGGCGTTGGCGGAATTGATGTAACAAAATATCCTTATTCTTCAATGGTTAATTTGTTTACCGCAATGGACGGCGCAACATCATTTGACCCGAACTCTTCTTTCACATCATCGAATGATGCTTCCGGCTGTGCAAACAAAATTGATACACATGTTTCAAATATCACAACTGCTAAAAATGCTTTATCCTCTGCTACTGCCCCGAATTATGCAAGCTATGTTTCCTATGCAGAGCATTATGCAGTTTCAAAAACTCTTGCAGACGGTAATAACGCAAACGGATATTACACAACAGAGTCATTTGGCACATTCAAAACTGCTCATGACCAGGCAGGAAAAGACCTTGACGCTATCATAAATAAGTCTGCTTATATGACGAATATTTCATCGGCTGACACTGCTCTTCTTAATGCATATAACAATCTTGTTGCCGCTGAATCATATATTGACGATACAGAGCTTAAAGCATATATTTCTCAGTATTATCAGTTAACACAGAGCTATTACACAACATCATCCTACAATGCTTTAACAGAAAAGGTTAATGCCGCTCTCGTTTATTATAATGACGGAAGCTACACCGCAGGTATAACTCTTAAGGATAACGAAGCAGACACCGCTATATATAATACATTATTAAAAGATGTTAAGGCAGCAACTGCCGCTCTTGATATTAGCAGAGATGCAGTAGTTGCGGTTGACGGCGAGCTCACAAGCTATAATGCTCTTATCAACGAGGCAAATGCTCTTGACGGTTCAAAGTATTCTAACTACTCAGCGGTTATGGAAAAGGTTGGCGAAGCCTCCGTTGCTATCGTTGCTCTTGAGACTTCGGATTTCACATCGGAAGCCGAAATGATAACAACCTACACCGCAGTTATTAAAACCGCCAACGATGCTCTTGCAAGCCTTACTCTTGCATTTACGGCTCTTGAGGACGGAACAATCGTTTCAACCACTTATGGCACAACAGGCGGATTTACTCAAGATAAAGTTAAGGTTTATCTTAATAATGCAATCACCCAAAGAACATATTTCAAAACAACCACGGAAACATCAAACTATGTAACCGAATATGATATCACGGTTGATAACAAGTGGGAATATATTGGTACGCATAAGGGTGCTCAGTTCCACGGTCTTGCATTTACTCAGGCAGGAAACGATCTTTATAAAACTAATGACGGTAAAATGACTCTTCTTTGGAAGGAGGGCGGCGCCGCAAAATCGGGTACATTCAATACGGCAAACTACACCTATCACACCGCTCTTATGAAGAGCACATCAAACTACACCGCCGGTCAGGATTATATTGATATCGTTGCAAACACGACTAACCAAAAGATTCTCGGTGAAACAACCGTAACGCCAAACACCGTAACTCCGGCAGCAGGAAGCGAAATTTATTCTGTTTCCTGGACCACTCCCGACCTTTACGAGTTCTTCTATATTAATGATAAGGTTAAGGAGGTTTCTGCAAACACCGATTGTAAGCAAACCGTTACCGTTATTGATATTTCAAGATTAATCGCAAAGGTTAACGAGGCTGTTGGAATTGTTAACGCCTGTCAAAGTAACGCATTCAATTGCTACACGGCAGCAAGCTGGTCAACATTTTCAACTGCTCTTTCAGAGGCACAGGCTGACTTGGCATACACTGCAATGACAAATGCAGATATCGTAACTGCCTGCCAGGCAAGATACAATAATCTTGTTTCTGCTATTTCAGGTCTTACAAAGAACACGGCAGACGGTGCTCACAACCTTGTTGAGCAGGCAGATAGCGTTCACGCAACCTGCACGGTTGACGGAAGTCTCCATTATATCTGCTCTGTCTGCGGATATGATACAACAAAACCCGATCCTGCAACAGGCCACGATATGAGCGTTTATACCCCAAATAATGACGGTTTAACTCATACAATCAGCTGCACACAGGGCGACAACAGCGTTGTTGAAAACTGTACTGCCGGCGCAGATAATAGGTGTACTGTCTGCGGTCAAACCTTATACACTCCGGCTGATTGGACTGTATATAATAACGCAAAGGCAGAAATGCAAGCCGCTCTTCAAGCTTCGGTAGATGGAACCGCTAAGTATTCGGTTGCCGCTCTTCAACAGGCAAACACGGATATTGCCGCTCTTTCATTCTATAATTATGATGCGGCACAGCAGGCAGCCTTCCCCGATACAAGGCAGTCTGAAATAGACGCACAGGCGGCACAGGTTTCGGCGGCTGCACAAGCACTTAGAAACGGCATTGCAGATTCAAGCGTTTATGACGCTAATGCTTCAAAGGCATCAACTCTTAATGCAGACGCATATAATGTTGCAAATGTTCAAAGCGCAGTTTCCGGAATTTCGGTAACTCAAACTGTTTCCGTAAACGGCTCGGATTACACAGGCTATAATTATGATAACTATAACACCGCCTTTGCAACAGCCTTAACCGAAAACTGGATTCCATACACTGTATCTGTTTATGATTTTGATGGTAATCCTTTCTATCTTACCGAAACAGACGGCGTGTTCGGCTACACAGCGGATTCGGCTTCTGCAACACAGTTCCATTACGGCGACTATGTAACCGCTAAAAATCCGAATGATGAAACAGCGGCATGCGATTGGAGAGTTTATGTTTATACAGATAACAATCCAAACGGCTCAAAAAACAAATATATGCTCAATGATACCGATTATATTTTCAATGTAAGAGGTAACACGGAAATTGAAACAACTGCTGCGGCAACAGCCGATTCC
>JALEZT010000130.1 GCA_022772725.1 Eubacterium sp. | reverse complement strand
TTAAAACAGTAACACTTGACAGAACAGGCCACGCTTATGACGAAGGCGTTGTAACAAAGGAACCAACCTGCACGGCAAACGGAACAAAAACCTTTACCTGTGCAAATTGCGGCAATTCATACAACGAACCAATAAGCTCCCTCGGCCATAGCTACGGCGAAGAGGTTGTTGAAAAGGCACCAACCTGCACTGAAATGGGAACGGTTTCCAAAACCTGCACAAGATGCAAAACAAAATCCTCGTCCTCCGTGCCTGCTCTCGGACATACGGTAACGGGCGCAGAGGATTATACGGTTGTTGCCGAGCCAACCTGCACCGAAACGGGAATTGAAGCAGGCACCTGCACAAGATGCGGCACGGCTGATTGCCAGGTAACAACTGCGGCACTCGGTCATAATTACGATACGGAAAACGCAACTGTTATAACTGCACCAACCTGCACTCAAAAGGGAACGGCAACCGCACCGTGCACAAGATGCGGCGAAACAAGCGAGATATCGCTTGACGCAACAGGCCATAGCTATCGCTATTCATCTATGGCAACAACAACTCTCGGCACAACTCTTTATTACACCTGCACCGTTTGCTCAAATCAAACCTCAATGCTTCAATCGGCACTCAAAACAAGCTTTTCGCTTTATTGGAACGCGAGAACTGCCGATGTTTCAACAGGCTATCTTTATGATGTTAATTATGACGGTTATATAACCATGCGTGATTATTCAATCATTATGGGCCATTGATAATAAACTTTACTAAAAACTCAAAACTAATATTAAGAGACGGTAAATTTTTACCGTCTTTTTTTATTAATTCTATTTACTTTGCTTATAAAATATATTAAAATATAAAAAATAGTATAAATATCCGTTATCGGAGTAAAGCAGAGGTATAATTATGGATGTAGCTTATAAAAGAGTTTTACTGAAACTTTCCGGCGAGGTGCTCGCAGGAAGCAAGGGAACAGGTATAGACGGCGAAACGGTTGTCAGTATCTGTAAATCCGTAAAAAAGGTTGCAGACCTCGGCGTTGAGGTTGCCATTGTTGTCGGCGGCGGAAACTTCTGGCGCGGCAGAACAAGCGAGGGTATGGACAGAGCACGCGCAGACCATATCGGAATGCTTGCAACGGCAATGAACTCTCTTGCTCTTTGCGACGCTCTTGAACAGCTCGGAGCAGATGTCAGAGTGCAAACTGCAATTGAAATGAGGCAGATTGCCGAGCCGTATATCAGAAACAGAGCAACACGCCATCTTGAAAAGGGCAGAATTGTTATTTTCGGCTGCGGAACGGGCTCGCCGTTCTTCTCAACAGACACAGCCGCCGCTTTAAGAAGCGTTGAAATCAATGCAGACGCACTTTTAAAGGCAACTAATGTTGACGGCGTTTACGATAAAGACCCGAATAAGTATGAGGACGCTGTTAAGTTTGATAATGTAACATTCAGAGAGGTTATCAACAGAGACCTTAAAGTTATGGATTCAACGGCATTTTCGCTTTGCAAGGATAACGATATGTCTATAATCGTTTTCAATCTTGACGATCCCGATAATATCGTTAGAGTTGTTAAAGGCGAAAATATCGGAACAACAGTTCAAAACTAATTAAAGAGAGGTAAATATTATGGAAGCAATATTCAGCAAAACAAAGGAAAAAATGGAAAAATGCCTTAACAGTCTTGAAAGAGATTACAAGGCAGTTCGCGCAGGCAGAGCAAATCCCGCTATATTAGACAGAGTAACCGTTGATTATTACGGCACTCCAACCCCGATAAATCAAATGGCGGCAATCAGTGTTCCCGAGCCGAGAATGCTTATGATTCAGCCGTGGGACGCTTCAACCCTTAAAGAAATCGAAAAAGCAATAAACACCGCTGAAATCGGAATTAATCCGAGCAACGACGGAAAGGCTATCCGCCTTGTTTTCCCGCCTCTTACCGAGGAGCGCAGAAAAGAGCTTGTTAAGGATATCGCAAAGCGCGCCGAGGAGGCAAAGGTTGCAATAAGAAATGTTCGCCGCGACGCTATGGACGATCTTAAAAAGCTTAAAAAGAATAACGAGATAACAGAGGACGACCAAAAAACAGGCGAAAAGAAGCTCCAAGACATAACCGACAGCTATGTTAAAGAAGCAGAGGAAATGGAAAAGAAAAAGGAGCAGGAAATCCTTTCTATCTAATTGTTTACTATCAGAAAAGGCGGAGCAGGCACTCCGCCGTTCTGTCATTTTTAAAGGAGAAAAGCAATGGCGGTTTTCGGAAAAAAAGAAGCCCCGTCTGCTGAATTTTCGGTTTTGCCGAACCATGTCGGAATAATAATGGACGGCAACGGAAGATGGGCTAAAAAAAGAGGACTTCCGCGCAAGGCCGGTCATAAAGCAGGCGCAGAGGTGTTTAAAAAAATTTCAAAGGAATGTAACAGGCTCGGAATAAAAGAGGCAACCTTTTATGCCTTTTCAACGGAAAACTGGAAGCGTCCTCAGGATGAGATAAACGCAATTATGAAGCTGTTTTACGATTATCTTGTTGAGGCGAAAAACGACTTGCAGGCAAGCGGAAATATCCGAGTTAGATTTATAGGCGAAAGAGATGGACTTAATCCTGAATTGCTTAAGCTTATGGACGACGCTGAAAGGGAAACCGCAAAAAGAGACGGAACGCTCATAAATCTTGCAGTTAATTATGGTGGCAGGCAGGAAATTGTTTCTGCCGTTAATAAGCTTATTTCGCAGGGCGCAACGCAGATAACGGAGGACGATATTTCAAATTCGATTTTCACCTCGCCCGACTGCGATTTGATTATCCGCCCGAGCGGAGAGGAAAGACTTTCAAACTTTCTTTTGTGGCAGGCGGCATACAGTGAGTTTTGGTACAGCGACGTGCTCTGGCCCGATTTCAAGGAGTCAGACCTTCATCTTGCTCTTGCCGAATTTGAAAAAAGAAACCGCAGATTCGGCGGATAAAATTTATAAACGAAAGGCTCGGTGATTTTATGAAGCAAAGAGTTATAACGGCGGTTGTTCTGCTTTTGGTTTTGGCGCTTGTTGTTTGGCAGATAAACACTCCGCTTTTTGTTCTTGTTATTGCATTTTTATCGGCGGTGGCTTCAAACGAGATTATGAAGTGCGCCAAGGTTAAAAACACATTTATTATTGCTCTGTCAACCGTGTTTTCTGCGCTTGTTCCGTTCTTTGCAGGCGAAAGAGTGCTTGAACCTCTCGTTTCGGCAGAGGTGTGGGGAACAATAATTAACGCAGTTCCCAAAACAGTTTACATAATTGCATTAATCATCATTTCATTTCTTGCAATGCTCAAGGATTATGCAAACACAAAATTTGAGGATGTTGCAATTTCCGTTTTCACAAGCGTTATCGTTTCTTACGGCTTTTCAATCTTTGTAAGACTTCGCGATATGTTTGCAAATGAGCAGTTCGGCATATATCTCATTTTCTTTGCGCTGATATGCGCACTCGGAACAGATGTGGGTGCTCAGCTCGGCGGAATGGCTTTCGGAAAGCACAAAATGAGCCCTAATATCAGTCCTAAAAAAACAATAGAGGGTGCCGCCTGCGGAATAGTAACCTCGCTTGTGTTAAATGCGATTGCGTTCACTCTTTATAATTATTTCGGCTCTGTAAGAATAGACGCCGCAGGAGCAACAATTCTTCTTGCTTGCTGCGTTCCGTTTTCATTCCTCGGTATGATGGGCGATTTAACCGCATCTGTTTTGAAAAGGAATTTTGATGTTAAGGATTTCGGCAAAATCTTTCCGGGCCACGGCGGAGTTATGGACAGATTTGATTCAACCCTGTTCACTCTTCCGCTAACCTATGCAATGGCGCTTATTGCCTTTGCAAGATAAAAGACTGCATCTTTCAGTCGGAAAGGCTGTTTTGATATGAAAAATATTTCAATTTTGGGTTCAACAGGCTCAATAGGAACTCAGTCGCTTGATGTCTGCCGTATGCACGGCTATTCCGTAAAATGCTTAACCGCTAATTCAAGCGTTGAAAAAATCGAAGAGCAAATAAGAGAATTTAAGCCCGAGCTCGTCTGCCTTATGAACGAAAATGCCGCAGAGGATTTAAGGGTAAGAATTAAAGACACTCCAACAAGGGTAACAAGCGGTATGCAGGGGCTTATCGAGTGCGCAACCTATAATGGCGCGGATATTGTTCTCAATTCCGTGGTAGGTATGATAGGACTTATGCCAACACTTGAAGCTATCAAGGCTAAAAAAACAATCGCGCTTGCAAATAAGGAAACGCTTGTTGCTGGCGGTCATCTTGTAACTAATCTTGCCAAGGAAAACGGCGTTTCAATCCTACCTGTTGACAGTGAGCATTCCGCAATCTTTCAGGCAATGCAGGGTTCGCCGAATAAAAAGGCAATTAAGAAAATCATTTTAACCGCTTCGGGCGGTCCGTTCTTCGGAAGGAAGCTTTCAGAGCTTGAAAATGTAACCGCAAAGGATGCGCTCAAGCATCCAAACTGGGATATGGGTGCAAAAATAACCATAGATTCTGCAACAATGATGAATAAAGGCCTTGAATTTATAGAGGCTAAATGGCTTTTTGATATGCCTAATGATGATATTGAAATTGTTGTTCATCGCGAATCTGTTGTTCATTCCGCAATTGTTTATCAGGATAATTCGGTTATCGCCCAGCTCGGCGTTCCCGATATGCGCATACCCATTCAGTATGCGTTAACCTATCCGGAAAGAGAGCCGAGCCCCGTTGCTCCGCTTTCTCTTGCCGATTACGGAAAGCTGACCTTCTTTGAACCCGATTACGAAACCTTTAAATGTATAAATGTTTGCAAAAACGCCATTGAAAAGGGCGGACTTTATCCCGCCGCCGCAAACGGCGCAAACGAAGAAAGCGTAAAACTTTTCCTTGAAGGTAAAATTAAATTTACCGATATTGCATATCTTAATGAGGAGGCTATGCTCAAAGCACCGTGCAAAAAGGATTTCACCTTAAACGATGTGCTTGAAGCAGACCGCCTTGCAAGAGAATATGTAAGAAATAATTATCAATGAGGCGATTAAGTGAGTTTATCTTCAATTTGGAATTCCGTTTATCCCATTCTTATTGCTATTTTGTTTTTTGAATTTATAATCATTATCCACGAGGGCGGTCATTTTATTGCCGCCCGTCTTATGAAAATCAAGGTTAATGAGTTTTCTATCGGAATGGGGCCAAAGCTTTTTTCCTTTAAAAAAGGAGAAACGCA
>JALEZT010000106.1 GCA_022772725.1 Eubacterium sp. | reverse complement strand
CTCGTCTGCGCAGACAGCACCGAGAACTGTTGAATTTTCAAGATACTCCTCATAAAGAAAGCCCATTGCCGTTTTTGCAAAAAGCAGACCGAAAATCATTTTAAAAAGTGCTTCAATAACCTGCCCGACGGCAGTCGGCACCATATTTAAATGACCCTCTGCGAAGCCTCTTTTGGCAGACGCCATTGCAGAAAAAAGCACCGTTGGCGCAAGCGCATAAATACAAAGCAGGCTTTTATAGGAGGAGGAAACGATACTGCAATAGGGCTTTGCCAAAAGAAGCACAAGAAGCATTGCCAAAACGCCGATTAAAAAGAAAAGCCACGACGACGCTTTTTTCAGGGAATAAACCTTTGCGCCGTTGCCCTGCTCCCTATACTTACTGACAAGATGGGTGAGCGCAACAGGAAACGCACCCATTATAAGAGCGTGAAACGGCATATAAAGATTATATGCCATATTAAAATAGCCTCTGCCTGTTGCACCTATATAAGCCGTTAGCGGTATTTTATAAACGGCGCTTATAATTTTTACAAGCAAGGAAGCACCTATCATAATTATTGCGGAATTAATAAATTTTTGCTTTAAATTACTCAATTAAACCACCAAAAAAGGCAGTGCAAAAAAATTTTTGCACTGCCCGAATAATAGATTTTATTATTCCTCTGTTTTATTTTCGGTATTTTTCTCTTCCTTTTCGGCTTCCTGTGAAGGCTCGGGGTCTTCCTTAAATTCAACCTCTATTTCCGAGCTTACCGTTACGGGAGAATAAGCATCAACGGATTTTTTAACTGCTTTGAGGATTTCCTTTGAACGCTGGGCAATAACCTCGCGCGCCTCCTTTGAAGCGTTTATCATTTCATCTTTAAGCTCCTCTGCGCCTCTTTTTAAATCCTCCGTATCCTTCATAACCTTGGAGGTATCAATTTCCTCGTTTAAATCATCTATTTTGCTGATTAATGCGGCAATATCCGCAACGGCAACGGCATATTCATTTTCATCAACATCCTCGCCGAGCGAAGCCTTATATTGAAGCCTGCCGAATTTTTCATACGCCTTGGAAAGCTTTGATTTTGCATCAAGATATTCAACTCTTTTTCTTGAAACCTCAATACACTGCGCACTTCTTTTATTAAGCATTTGCGCCATATCCTTCGTTTTTGAAAGCACTTCTTCAAAATTTGAAATTTTAGGATTGTTTGCATTTGACGGCATAGTAACATCTCCTTATAAATATATTTTGATTATAATACAAACAGAATAATATTTCAATACAAATTGTAATATTTAATTAATATTTTACAACTAATCACTGTAAAAGCTGTTTATATATTCCTTTCTTTTAAGGATTTCATCAAAGCTTCTGATATATTCATACGGGTATTTATAGTTATAAATGCGTTCAATTTTACCTGTTTTTTGATTTTTAAGCCGTGTTACACCGCCTGCGCCGACTGCAAAGACGGAATGAGTTTCATCCATCATAAAAACATTATAAAGACATTCATACCCTTTTTTGCACCAGCCGACATTTTCAAGATTGCCCACGCATTTTCCCTGACGGTACATATAATACGGCTCATAGCCCGAGGAGGTTAAATATTCTCTTGAAAAATCAACCATTTGAGAGGTTAATTCTGTTGAGCAAGCTTTAAATTCTCCCTCGGGAGAAGCCATAAACGCACCGCTTTTAAGTGAAAGAGTGTGAACAGTTATGCTTGGAGCGTTAAGCGCAACGGCGGCTTCAAGACTGCTTTTGAACGAATTGAAATTATCGGCAGGAAGCCCTGCGATAAAATCCATATTAATATTATCAAAGCCTATGCTTTCGGCAAGGCGATATGCTTCAAGCGTTTGCTTTGAGGTGTGCCTGCGACCGACGGCACGAAGCACATCATCGTTAAAGCTTTGGGGATTAATGCTTATTCTTTGAACGCCCGCATTTTTAATTGCAGTTAGCTTTTCGGGCGTTACTGTATCGGGTCTGCCTGCCTCAACCGTATATTCCCTCAAGGTGCTTAAATCAAAGTTATTCTCTATTGCTTCAAAAATTTTGCAAAGATTTTCTGCCGAAAGAGAGGTTGGAGTGCCTCCTCCGAAATAAACCGTTTCAAGACGGAGATTGTTATTCTTTATATAAGCAGACAAATCCTGCAACTCCCGAATGAGCAAATCAACATAGGAGTCAACAAGCCCCGAAGCATTTTCTATGCTATGGGAAACGAAGGAGCAATAGGCGCACCTGCTTGGGCAAAACGGAATTGAAACATAAAGCGAGCAGCTATCGGGTTTTGACAGAGAAATGATTTTATTTTCATTTTCGGCAACGCGGCGCACAAGGCTGATTTTGCTTTCGCTGACGAGATACTGATTTTTAAAAATATCCTCGGCTTTTTCCCTTGAATATTTTGCGTCAAGACTGTGCATAAACTTTGCCGGGCGTACTCCGTAGAGTATTCCCCAAGGATAATCAAGCCCCGTTATATCCGACATAACCTCATAAAAGAGAATTGAGAGCATACTGCGAATATCGGACTCGGCAAAAACGCTTTGCCTTTTCATTTTATGCTTTTCAAAAACAAAGGCTTCAACGGAAATTTCGTTTCCGCAAGCCCTTGTTATAACCGTTATATTATCTTTTTCCTCGGGAAGCTCGCCGAGCACCTTTATTTTTTCATAAGGAAAAAATATTTCGGCAAGATTTTCCATATCGTACTGAAAGGAATGATTTTCTGTTATTAATATCATATTTATTTATCTCATATAAGGATTATTCTGCTTTTCAAAAGCAATTGTTGTTGCCCTGTCGTGTCCCGGATAAACCTTTAAATCGGGATCTAATTTTGAGAGCCTTTTAAGGCTTTCAAGCA
>JALEZT010000070.1 GCA_022772725.1 Eubacterium sp. | reverse complement strand
CCTCGTAATCATAAACAAGGCTTGCGGGGTTTTCGAGATATTTATTTTTAATTCTCTGTCTGTGTCCTTTTGAATCAGTTTCCACCTGCATAACCTCTGGATTTATTTTAATAAAATTATTTTAGCAAAACATAAATATATTGTCAATTCTTACGGCGGTAAACGCTTGGAGAGCAGCCTTTTAGGCGTGCAAAGGTTTTTGAAAAATAGCTCATATCGTTAAAGCCGCAGTTGAGTGCAATTTCCGTTACCTTTTCATCCGTTAAAAGAAGCTGCTCGCCTGCCTGCTCAATCCTGTAATAATTAAGATATTCAATGGGCGTTTTTCCCGTCATTGCGGAAAAGGCACGGCAAAAATATCTTGGCGCCATACCTGCAACGCCCGCAAGCTCGCCGAGCGTTATTTGATTTTCATAATTATCCTTAATATATGTTAAAACATTTTTCAGCCGAAGAATTTTATTTCTGTTTTTTGAAACGGCAACATTATTTTGCTTTAAGCCGATAAGACTGCCCATAAGCTGCCACATAAGCCCAACCGTTTCCCATTCATAGCCTATTTGCTCCTTTTCCATAGCCTCAAAAATCTTATCGGCAAGAAATGCCTGCTTACTTCCTGCACGGAAAATTCCCGTGTTTCCGTTTTCATCCGAAAGAAAGCGTGCCGCCGTGCCTGCACAAACGGGAGTGTCGTGAAGCAGAGTTCCCAAATCAAAAACAACACATTCATAAATACAGCCCTGCGGAATACCGCCGTGAACAACTCCGTCGCCTATCCAAGCGCAGTCGCCCTTTTCAAGCATAAAGCTTTTTCCGTCAAGCGAAAGCTCAAAGCTGCCCTCCATAATGAGAATCAGCTCATATTCAAGATGCCAATGAAGAGGCATTTGATAGCGTGCAGAGGCTGAATCAACATAATATAATTCAATGGGAAAATCAAATGTTCCCCTTTTTTTGTTTTCATAAAGTGAGCTGTAATTCATAATTATCCTTAAAAGTGAATATCGTCATACTAAACTGTTGCTTTTTGCCAAGCAAGTTATATAAAAATATAATATAATACAAATAAGGTAGCATATTATTTGCTATTTGTCAACAAAACGAAGAAGGGCGGAATTAAATATGCAAAGCATTGATGAAATCAAAGAGCAGATATGCGATGTTTGCCATAAAACCTGGCAGCTCGGCTGGGTTGCCGCTAATGATGGCAATGTCAGCGCAAGGCTTGAGGACGGCAGAATTATTGCCACGCCAACAGGAATAAGCAAATCGTTTATCACACCTGAAAAGCTTGTTGTTTTAGACAGCAAGGGAAATATTCTTGAAGCAAATGAGGGATACAGACCTTCGAGCGAAATAAAAATGCACCTCAAATGCTATGAAAAGCGCAACGATGTTATGAGCGTTATCCACGCTCATCCGCCGGGAGCAACAGGCTTTGCCGTTGCCCACAAGGCTATGGATATGTATAATATGATTGAGGATGTTGCCGTTATCGGCTCTGTTCCGCTTACACCCTACGGAACGCCGTCAACGGCAGAGGTTCCCGCCGCAATTGAGCCATATCTTGAAGAGCACGATGTTATGCTGCTTGAAAACCACGGCGCGCTTGCAGTCGGAAGCGATGTTTTAACCGCATTTTACAGAATGGAAAGCCTTGAGCTTTGGGCAAAAATTACGATAAATGCCGTTATTCTGGGCGGAAGCAGAGATATAAGCAAGGAAAACATTCAAAAGCTTATTGACCTGAGAGGTTATTACAGAGTTACGGGCAGACATCCGGGACACAAGCTTTTCAACCCCGATGATGAAATGCTTCACAAAACAGACGAATAAGGAGAGAATTTATGCTTAAAGGAATACCGAGTGTTATATCTCCCGAGCTTCTTAAAGCGCTTGCGCAGATGGGGCACGGCGATGAGCTTGTTATTGCAGACGGAAACTTTCCCTGCCACAGCGTTGGTAAAAACTCAATAGTTATCCGCGCAGACGGACACGGAGTGCCCGAAATTCTTGACGCGGTTTTGCAGCTTATACCGCTTGATACATACACCGAAAAGCCCGTTGGGCTAATGGAGGTTGTTAAGGGCGACACCTGCGGCGAGCCTGAAATTTGGAAAACCTATAACGAAATTCTTGAAAAGCACGAAAAGGGAAATCACGAAACTGAATTTATTGAAAGATTTGCCTTTTATGAGCGTGCAAAAGGTGCTTACCTGATTATTGCAACGGGAGAAAGCGCAATTTACGCAAACATACTTTTAAAGAAGGGCGTGGTTAAATGAAAGCAGTTCTTGCATTTGACTTCGGCGCATCAACGGGAAGAGCGATAAAGGCACGCTTTGACGGCGAAAAAATTCAATATGAGGAAATCCATCGCTTTGACAATATTCCGATTGAAAAGGACGGATTTATCTGCCACGATGTTGATATGATAACCGCTGAAATCAAAAAGGCGATTGAAAAGGCGAAGGATATTGATTCCCTTGCATTCGACACCTGGGGTGTTGACTACGGACTGCTTGACGAAAGCGGAAGGCTTATATTCCCTCCCGTGCATTACCGAGACGGAAGAACAAAAAATGCGCTTAAAGCTGCTTACAAAAAAATAAGCCCCGATGAGCTATACAAAAAAACAGGCAATCAAATAATGAACATAAACACGCTTTTTCAGCTTATCAGCGACAGAAATCTGAAAAAAGCAAAAACGCTTTTGTTTGTGCCCGATTTGTTTGCATATATTTTAACGGGAAAAGCCGTTTGCGAGGAAAGCATTGCTTCAACCTCACAGATGCTCAATCCCGTTACGAAGCAATGGAGCGAGGAGGTTTTATCTCTCTTCGGCATTGACAAAGGTATTTTCCCGCCGATAGTTAAAAGTCCGTCAATCTGCGGGGAATACAACGGTATAAAGGTTATGACCGTTGCGGG
The DNA here is from genome assembly GCA_022772725.1 of Eubacterium sp. Taxonomy (GTDB): domain Bacteria; phylum Bacillota; class Clostridia; order Oscillospirales; family Acutalibacteraceae; genus Eubacterium_R. Next base: position 15,067 of record JALEZT010000070.1, on the reverse strand, counting down.
ACATGATACCCAATGCGCCTCAGCGGCTATGCCTGCTATTAGCAAAAACAGTGCATTTTTATCCTGCGGAACTTGGTCGCTTATCGGCTGTGAGCTCGACAGCCCTGTATTAACCGAGGAAAGCAGGACGCTCGAGCTTTCAAACGAGCTTGGAACAGGCAACAAAATCAACTATCTTAAAAACATAAGCGGCTTATGGCTTATTCAGGAAACAAGGCGCGACCTTGCAAAAAAGGGAAAGAAATATTCCTACAACGAGCTTGAAATGCTTGCAAGGGAGAGCAAGCCGTTTAAATGCTTTATAGATCCCGACGATGAAATGCTTTCGGCGCACGGCGAGCTGCCCGAAAAAATAAAGGCTTACTGCTTAAAAACGGGTCAGGACGCACCCGAAACGGTTGGAGAAACCGTTAGGTGCATATATGAAAGCCTTGCGCTGAAATACAGATTTGCGCTTGAACAAATTTCGGTTTGCACTGAAAAGCAGTTTGATATGCTTCACATTCTCGGAGGCGGAACAAAGGACGGCTTTCTCTGCGAGCTTACGGCAAACAGTATTAATCTGCCTGTAACGGCAGGGCCGATTGAAGCAACTGCGCTCGGAAATATCGTTTTACAGCTTATTGCGCTCGGCGAAATCAAGGATATTGACGAGGGCAGAAAAATCATTGCAAAAACCGAAAGCGTTAAAAAATTCAATCCGCATCACAACGCTGAATGGGACAAAGCGTTTTGCAGATTTGTTGAAATTTTAAAAAAATAAACAGGAGGAAAAATTTATGTTGTATCCTAAAATAGGAATAAGACCCTGCATTGACGGCAGATGGGGCGGAGTTCGCGAAAGCCTTGAAGAGCAGACTATGGGAATGGCTCGCTCGGCGGCTGAGCTTATTTCAAAAAATGTTAAATATCCCGACGGAACACCCGTTCAATGCGTTATCAGCGAAACAACCATCGGCGGAGGTGCCGAGGCGGCAAGATGTGCCGATCAGTTTTCAAAGGAAAATGTTGTTGCAACGCTGAGCGTTACACCCTGCTGGTGCTACGGCTCCGAAACCTTTGATATGGACCCAAACACAATCAAAGCCGTTTGGGGCTTTAACGGAACGGAAAGACCGGGCGCAGTTTATCTTGCGGCAGTTATGGCGGCTTTTGCGCAAAAGGGCTTGCCCGCATTTTCAATTTACGGCAAGGATGTTCAGGATATTGACGACAAAACAATCCCCGAGGATGTTGCCGAAAAAATCATTCGCTTTGCGAATTGTGCGGCTTCGGTTGGCTGGATGAAAAATAAAGCTTATGTTAATCTCGGCGGAGTTGCCATGGGTATTGCAGGAAGCTACTGCAACGCCGATATGTTCCAAAAATATTTCGGCATAAGAGCAGAATGGGTTGATATGACGGAAATTATCCGCAGAATAACCCTTGAAATTTATGACCACGAGGAATATGAAAAGGCACTTGCATGGGTTAAGGCAAACTGCAAGGAGGGCTTTGACCTTAACGAAGGCAAAGACCTGCCCGAAATCATCAGAAAATCCAAGGTTATTGCTCCCGATAAGGACTGGGAATTTATAACAAAGATGACTCTTGTTGTTCGCGATATTCTTTACGGAAACAAGAAGCTTGACGAAATGGGCTGGCACGAGGAGGCACTCGGCAAAAACGCCGTTGCAGGCGGCTTCCAGGGTCAGAGAAACTGGACAGACTGGCTTCCCAACGCAGACTTTACAGAGGCTATTATGGCTTCAAGCTTTGACTGGAACGGCCCGAAGGCACCCACTCCCTTTGCAACGGAAAACGATACTCTTAACGGCGTTGCAATGATGCTTGGCACACTCGTTTCCGGAACTGCTCCCTGCTTCCACGATGTTAGAACATATTGGAGCCCCGAGGCATGTGAAAGAGTTACGGGAGTTAAGCCCGACGGAGTTGCGGCTAACGGATTTATTCATCTTATCAACTCGGGCGCAACCGCGCTTGACGGCTCGGGCGCAAGCAAAAACGCAGAGGGCAAGGGCTGTATGAAGCCGTTCTGGGAAATGACCGAAAACGATATTAAAGCCTGCCTTGACGCAACAGACTGGTGCAGAGCAAACTATGAATATTTCAGAGGCGGCGGATTTTCAAGCCATTTCAGATGCAAGGCCGAAATGCCTGTTACAATGCTTCGCGTTAATGTTATTGACGGCGTTGGCCCCGTTATTCAGCTTGCAGAGGGCTGGACGGCAGACCTTCCCGATGAAATTCATTGCCCGATAGACAAGAGAACAGACCCCTCTTGGCCTACAACATGGTTTGTTCCGAAGCTCACGGGCGAGGGTCCGTTTAAGGATGTTTACAGCGTTATGGCTAACTGGGGTGCTAACCACGGCGTTACCGTTTACGGCCATGTTGGCGCAGATTTAATTACTCTTGCATCAATGCTTCGCATTCCCGTTAATATGCACAATGTTGAAAGCGGCAGAATTTTCCGTCCGCACGGCTGGACGGGATTCGGCACGCAGGACGCACAAGCAGCTGACTACAAGGCTTGTGAATTCTACGGACCGCTTTACAAATAAAAAATAAAATCATATAGTATCCTTTTGATTTTCCGTCTTCCGTTCATTCGGGAGGCGGTTTTTATTTTTTGAATAAAACCGAACAGACGGAAAAATATAATACAAAAAGGGCATTGCCCGAAAGGAAGTGTGAGGTAATATGAAATACTCTGTAAATGACAATTGCATCGGCTGCGGACTCTGCACAGAAATCTGCCCTGAGGTTTTTGAGATGGACGACAGCGGAAAATCAAAGGTTATAAAAACCGAAATGGGAGTGCAGGAGGAGGCCTGCGCAGACGAGGCACTGGAAAGCTGCCCCGTTGACGCTATTGAAAAGGAGGATTAAATTAGGGTTTACAACCGCCCGAAAAAAGTGTAAAATAGAGCCGAAAAAGTTAGGGTAACGGTAAACTCTTCGTTGAAATACTCGTTAATCCAAAATCAGGTGATAATCTATGATTGCAAACAGTAAAAAGCAAATCTCAGATTCTTTTCTGCTCGGCGCTATTCTTGCATTAGCGGGCGGTTTTCTTGACGCATATACATATCTTTGCAGAGGCGGAGTTTTTGCAAACGCCGAAACGGGAAACATAGTTTTAATGGGAATTAAGCTTGCAAACGGAAGCTTTTTGCAGGCGGCATATTATCTTGTTCCCATAATGTGCTTTTCGGCAGGCGTTCTTGTTGCGCAGATTATCCGCAGTAAATTTAAAAAAAGCACGGCTTTTCATTGGAGGCAGATAACCGTTGCATTTGAAATTGCCGTTCTTTTTGCCATTGCATTTGTGCCGGCAAACGAAAAAAACAATATGATAACAAACGCGCTTGTTTCCTTCGTTTGCTCATTGCAGGTTCAGAGCTTTAGGCAGATAAACGGAAATTCGATTGCAACAACTATGTGCACGGGTAATTTACGAAGCGCAACCGAAAAATTATACGAATACATAACAAACAAAGAAAAAGGCAGTTTGATTTCCGCGCTTCACTATTTTGGAATAATAATCTTCTTCATAATAGGCGCATCGGCAGGCGCCGTTATAACAAACATTCTTTCCGTTAAAGCGGTTTTACTGCCCTGCGCACTGCTTTTGATTTGCTTTATGCTAATGTTTATTAACAATAAAAATAAGAAAAAATAAAAAATGCTTCGGAGTGTTTAAATTCTCCGAAGCATTTTTTATAAATTCTATATTCTTGCAACGCCGTCTTTTACTGCCGCGTCGGCAACTGCCCTTGCAACAGTGTCCTTAATTCTTTCATCAAACGCATAAGGAAGAATATAATCCTCATTCAAATCCTTATCGTCAACAAGAGAAGCAATTGCATAAGCGGCGGCAATTTTCATATTTTCCGTTATTGCGCTTGCGCGAACATCAAGCGCGCCTCTGAAAATTCCCGGGAAGGCAACAACATTATTAATCTGATTCGGGAAATCCGACCTGCCTGTGCCCACTATTTTTGCGCCTGCCGCCTTTGCCTCATCGGGCATAATCTCCGGAACGGGATTTGCCATTGCAAGCACAACGGGATTTTCATTCATTGTTTTAATCATATCGGCGGTTAAAACACCGGGAGCGGAAACGCCGATAAAAATATCACAGCCCTTAACCGCATCTGCAAGAGTGCCCTTTGTTTTTGACTTATTAGTTACCCTTGCGATTTCAGCCTTTGAAGCGTTAAGATTTTCTCTGCCGTCATAAATTGCACCTGTTCTGTCGCAAAGAATAACATCCTTTAAGCCGAGAGTCATAAGAAGCTTTGCAATTGCAATTCCTGCCGCACCAGAGCCGTTTATAACGGCTTTGCACTCGCTGATGGCTTTTCCCGTCAGCTTTGAAGCATTGATAAGCGCCGCTGAAACAACAACCGCCGTTCCGTGCTGATCATCGTGAAAAATCGGAATATCACACATTTTTTTGAGCTTTTCCTCAATTTCAAAGCATCTTGGGGCTGAAATATCTTCAAGATTTATTCCGCCGAAGGAGCCACTTATGTTGTAAACAGTTTGAACAAATTCATCAACATCCTTTGTGCGAACGCAAAGCGGAAACGCGTCAACGCCGCCGAACTCCTTAAACAAAACGCACTTGCCCTCCATAACGGGCATACCTGCCTCGGGGCCTATATCGCCGAGACCCAAAACTGCGCTTCCGTCTGTTATAACGGCAACCATATTCCATCTGCGCGTAAGCTCCCAGCTTTTGTTATAATCCTTTTGAATTTCAAGGCACGGTTGGGCAACGCCCGGTGTATAGGCAAGAGAAAGCGCGTCCTTATTATCAACCCTTGCCCTTGCGGTTACCTCTAATTTGCCCTTCCATTCGGAATGAAGCCTTAATGATTCCTTGCTGTAATCCATAATCCTGTCCTCTTTATATCATTATTATTTATTTTCAATATGAGCGCTCGGCTTTGTTTTAACGGGATAAGGCGTATAGCCCTCCTCCCACGGAAAAACATAATCAAGACCGAGCTCGTCGCGAACTGCCGTTATTTCCTTTTGAACGGCGTCATTAATCGGCACTCCGCTGCTTTCACGCTCTTTCCAGATTTCATATTCCTTTTCGCCTGCGGTATAAATTCGCGTTTCGCCCGGTGCCTTTTGGCTTGCACGAAGCTCGCGCATAATATCGCCTGCCGTCTTTTTAAATGCTTCAAGACCCGAAAAGGCATTAGTGTCTATCGCGATAAACCAATGGCCGAGATGATACGGAATTTTCTCCCCGTTTTCGCCTATTCCCGAAAGAGCGGAAAGGAACTGACCTTGTTGAAGCGCGGCAGACATAAGCTCAACGGCAGTTGCAAAATCATAGCCCTTATAGCCTGCAAGCTCCTCGCCTATTCCGCCGAGAGGAGCAAGAGCCGCCTCGTGAGTGTTTAACTGAGTTAAAATTTCCTCACTGTCCGTTAGCGCAGAGCCGTCTCTGCCAACAACCGTTCCCTCGGGGCACGGCTTGCCTATTCTTGCGTAATATTCAATTCTTCCGCGCTGAATAATTGATGTTGCGGCGTCAAACACAAACGGAAACGCCTCATCGGTTGGCATACCGATAGTGAACGGATTTGTTCCGAGCATATTTTCAACGCCGTGAGTGGGCGCGATAGACGGGCGTGCATTCGTTCCCGTCATTCCTATCATTCCCGCTTCGGTTGCCATAGTTGCATAATAGCCGGCAATACCGTAATGGCAGCTGTTTCTGACAGCCGTCATTCCCATTCCGTATTTTTTCGCCTTATCTATTGCCATCTGCATAGCCTTAACGCCTATAACCTGACCCATTCCGTCGTGGCCGTCTATAACGGCGGTTGTGGGCGTTTCGCGAACAATTTCAAAATTTGTTACGGGGCTTTGTATTCCCGCCTTAATCCTGTCTATATAAATAGGCTTAAAGCGGTTACAGCCGTGGCTTTCAATTCCTCTTTTATCCGATTCCAAAAGAACATCCGTGCATATCTGCGCGTCCTCGCGCGGAACTCCGTAGCCGACAAATGCGTCTGTTACAAAATCAGATATTAAGTCCCAAGGACATACTACCTTTGACATAGCCTACCTCCAAAAAAACTTTATATTATCTTTCCCAATTTCTTGAACGCTCAACCGCTCTTTTCCAATTTGAATAAAGCTCGTTGCGCTTTCCGATTTCCATAGACGGAACAAATATTTTATCAACCTGACGGTTTGCCTCTATTTCGGCAGTATCCTTCCACAAGCCAACTGCAAGGCCTGCAAGATAAGCGGCGCCGAGGGCAGTTGCCTCCTTATTTACGGGGCGGTTTACATTAACGCCCGTCATATCCGCCTGAATCTGCATCATAATATCTGAAACGGACGCACCGCCGTCAACACGGAGGTCTTTAAGCATAATTGAACTGTCTTTCATCATAGCTTCAAGCAAATCCGTCATCTGAAATGTTATGCTTTCAAGCACCGCACGGCATATATGCTTTCTGTTTACGCCTCTTGTTAAGCCTATCATACAGCCTCTTGCATACATATCCCAATAGGGCGCACCGAGCCCCGTAAACGCAGGAACGAAATAAAGTCCGTTTGAATCCTCAACCTGCGCGGCAAGCGCATCACATTCGGGAGCACTTTTAATGAGCTCAACCTCATCGCGAAGCCATTTTATAACGGAGCCTGCATTAAAAGCGGAGCCTTCAAGGTCGTAGGTTATTTTTCCGCCAAGTCCCCACGCAATGCCCGTTAAAAGATTTGAGCGCGAATTAATTCGCTTATCGCCCGTGTTCATCAAAAGGAAGCAGCCTGTGCCGTATGTATTTTTAGCCTGACCCTGCTCAAAGCAGCCCTGGCCGAAAAGAGCACCCGGCTGATCGCCTATTGCGCTTGCAATCGGAATTCCCGAAATTTGCTCCATGCCGGGAAATTTTGCACATTCGCCGTAAACACAGCTTGACGGCTTAACCTCCGGCAGCATGCTCATCGGAATACCCATTTTTTCACACAAATAGGGATCCCATTGAAGCTTATCAATATCAAAAAGCATTGTGCGGCAGGCATTACTGTAATCCGTTACATGAATATGGCCGCAGGATAAATTCCAGATAAGCCAAGTGTCAACCGTTCCGAAAAGGAGCTCTCCCCTTTCGGCGCGTTCCCTTGCGCCCTCAACATTATCAAGAATCCATTTGATTTTTGTTGCCGAGAAATATGCGTCAATAAGAAGCCCCGTTGTTTCTTTAATATAATCTCCGAGGCCTTCCTCCTTTAATTTTTCGCAGTAATCGGCTGTTCTGCGGCATTGCCAAACTATTGCATTATAAACAGGCTTTCCCGTTTCCTTATCCCAAACGATAGTTGTTTCTCTTTGGTTTGTTATGCCGATTGAAGCAATCTGCGAAGGGTCTGCCTTTTCGCTTCTTAAAACCTCAAGAATAGCTTCAAGCTCTGAAAAAAGAATTTCGTTCGGGTCGTGCTCAACCCAACCGTTTTGAGGATAATACTGCTTAAATTCCTTTTGAGCCTTTGCAACAATTTCGCCTTTTTTGTTAAAAATTATAGCCCTTGAGCTTGTTGTTCCCTGATCAAGTGCCATAACATATTTCTTTTCCATAAATTCCCCTCCCCTAAAAGCGAGATAAATTAAAAAGAGTAAGCATCTTATAATAACTTACTCTTTCATTTTAAACTTTTATTCCGTTTATGTCAATTTTTTTAGTTAAAATTAACAACTTATTAACTTAAAAATCTGTGATTATTGATTGTTTTCAATAAAATTAACGATGTCTGCAACCGATTTCATACTTGAAATAACCTCATCGGGAACCTCAATCTGAAATTCATCTTCAATGCTCATAACAACATCAATTGCATCAAGGCTGTCTGCGTCAAGATCCTCTTCAAGCAGACTGTCCATAGAAATCTTGTCTGCATCTATTCCAAGCTGTTCGGACAGTATTTCAGCAACCTTTTCAAAAACCATAATAATTCACATAACCTTTCCGACTGCAAATTATTTTTTGATAATCGCCCTCTGCCGCAGCCAAGCAGAGAATGATGAAGCTTTTCGGCAATTCGCCGGAGCAATCTTAACGCCCCTTGCCGTAAAAAAACAGTTGTTAAAGTTTATTAATTATGTTATTATCATATTATATAATTATTCAAAAATTGTCAATAGTTTTATTGAGCGATAATGTGAATATTTACCTGCTTTTTTATTAAAAAATCGGCAACGCTCAAAGCGGGGACAGAAAGGAACAAAAATGGAAAATAATAATGCTTACGGATTATACGGCTATCCTCTGGGGCACACGCTCTCCCCTTTTATACATAATGAGCTTTGCAGGGTTAAGGGCATTGAAAGCGATTATAAAATTTTTGAGCTTCCGCCCGAAAGCCAAGACGGTAATTTTGAAATATTAAAATCTCAACAGGGCTTTAATGTTACTATTCCTTATAAGGTTGATATTATAAAATATTTAGACGAGCTTAGCGAAAGAGCCGCACTCTTCGGCGCGGTAAACACCGTTAAGTCTCTCGGCGGCAACCGCTTTAAAGGCTACAACACAGACTGCGGCGGCTTTCTGCGCGCGCTTGATATGGCAGGAATTGCTCTTAAAGGAAGTGTTCTTGTTTGCGGCGCAGGCGGAGTTTCAAGAATGTTTGCATTTGAAACGGTGCTTGCGGATTGCAATTTAACTATTGCCGTTAGAGATGACGATATTCATTTTGCCGAAAAAATCAAAGACGAAATAAAGGAAAAGACGGGAAAGGACTGCCGAGTTATTTTGCTTTCACAGGCAGACGGCGAATACGACCTTATAATTAACGGAACTCCCGTTGGTATGTTTCCGAGGGTTGACGCAAGCGTTTTGCCGAGGGAAACGGTTATTAAGGCAAAGGCTGTTTTCGACGCAGTTTATAACCCTGCCGAAACGCTTTTCATTAAATACGCACGCGAGGGAGGACTGAAATATTCAAACGGACTTCCAATGCTTGTTTGGCAGGCGGCACTTGCGCAGGAAATTTGGAGAGGCTTGGAGTTTTCGGGCGACGAAATCAAAGAGGTGCTTAAAGCAACCGAAAAGGAGCTTGGCAGGAAATGAACATCGTTTTATGCGGATTTATGGGAGCCGGCAAAACCTCGGTCGGCAGGCAGATTGCCAAAATAACAGGCAGAAAATTTACAGACACGGACGAGCTTGTTGAGCTTAAAGAGGGCAAAAAAATTTCTCAAATCTTTGATGAAAAGGGCGAGGAGTATTTTAGGGAGCTTGAACACGAAATATGCGTTGAAGCAGCTGAAATGAAGAACGCCGTTATATCAACAGGCGGCGGCGCAATGACCTTTCAAAGAAATGTTGAAGCAATAAAAAAGAGCTCAAGGATTGTTTTTCTTGACGCGTCATTTGATGTTATTTGCAAAAGAGTTGGAGACGCCTCAACAAGACCTCTTTTTAAAAATAAGGAAAACGCAAAAAGGCTTTATGATGAGCGGCGCGAAAAATATTCAGCGGCAAGCGATATCGTTGTTAACGCAGACGGCTCGGTCAATAGTGTTGCTCGTGAGATTGCAGATTATTTTAAATAATTGTTAATACAGTTGAAAAAAATATTTCATTGTGATATAATGACTGCGTTTTAAAAACTAAAAATAATCTTTCGAGAATTTTATCGGAGAATTTTAAAATGAAAACTAATAGAAGAGAGGAAATGTCGCACTTTTTTGCGATGTTTTCCAAATACAGAAATCTTTTAGGCGAGCTTACGCGAAAAAATGTTAAGCTTAAATACAGAGATTCTTGGCTTGGAATATTTTGGAGCTTCCTTCAACCGCTTCTTAATATGATAGTTTTATCCGTTGTTTTCGGCGGAATATTCGGTGCAAACAGAAAGCACATTATATGCTACCCTGTATATATTTTTACAGGCAGACTTTTGTTTGAATTTTTCACACAATCAACAAAAAGGGCAATGACCTCGTTTAGAGCAAATGCTCCTATTATTAAAAAGGTTTATGTTCCCAAATATATGTATCCCCTTTCGGGTATTCTTTCAAACTTCGTAACCTTCTCAATATCAATTGCCTGCTATATATGCGTTTGGATTTTCTTCAAATGCTCGGGCTATTTCGCGAATGACGGTGCAGGAATTGCCGGCGGTGGAAACCTAACGATAAACGCCTATGCGCTTTTGTTCTTTATCCCTATGGCGATTTTGCTTATTTTTGTTATCGGCGTTGGTCTTATTCTTTCCGTTCTTCAAGTTTATTTCAGAGATATTGAATATATTTGGGAGGTTTTCTGCACGCTTCTTTTCTACTGTGTGCCGATTATTTACCCGCTTCAACAAATCAGAACCGATTGGATTGTTTGGGTAATTAAAATAAACCCGCTTTATTCAATGCTTGAACTGTTTAGGCAATGCGTTCTCTACTGTCAGCCGATGAGCTGGAAGCTTCTTCTTTATGCATCTGCTTGGGCATTCGGAACGCTGATTGTTGGCATTTTCATTTTCAATAAAAAGAGCGATGATTTAATCTTCCACATGTAAATATAAAAACGCAGTAAATGCTTCGGAATAATTTTCCGAAGCATTTTTGTTTGCCGTAAGGAATGTCGCCCCCGAGCAAAAACAGAATTAAGACCGTCTGTTTTCGGCGTTGAGAAACGAGGCTGAATTTCGTTTTCTTGTGAGTGGGAGCTGTGCAAGGGCACTGCCCCCGAGCAAAAAACGGGATTAAGCCCGTTTATCCGAGCCGTATCATCGTTTGTTTTCTTCTTGATATTCCTTTGCATATTCAACATTTTCCTCGCACGGAATAGGTATTCCCATTGCGGTGCGTTCATCTGCCTGAATAATCGGATTGCTGACAAAGGAGGAATATTTATTCGTTAAGCTTTTATTTAAGCGGTATTTCTTTATATAGCTTCCGTTGGGCGAGGAAACCGCATCATTCTTTTTGAGCATCTGTTACACCGAATTCCTTAACAACCTGCTTTAAATCGGCAAGGCTGTTTATTTTCGCACCGCTTTGAATTATATTAGACCGAATATTTTGCGGTAGCGAATGAAAATATTCGTTCATTTCCTGTGTTAAATTAAACATATCGGGCATATATTTTTTCTCCTTTCTGATTTTATAATATTATTATTCCTTATAAAAAGAGCTTTATATATCAAGCAAATTATAAAAATTTATCAAATTTTGGGTAAAATTATAATAAAACGATTTATTGATTTTTACACTTTTTAATTTTTGTAAAAACAAATGTCAAGTTATTCAAGGCAATTTTGTTTATTGTGTTCATATATTACAAAATTGTTACAAAATGCTTGTTGATTTTTAACATAGATTAAAAAGTTACAATTATGTTACAATTTTAACCGTTGTGGGTCAACGACCGGCAGGCACTTAAAAAATCAAACGACAATCCATACTTAGTATTTGCAAAAAAATAAAAGCAAATACTGCCGAGGAGGAAAATATGAAATTATTAAAATCTGCACTGCTCACCATATTAACACTTTTAATCTTAATATCGGCATTCCCAACCGTTGCAATGGCGCAGGACGATGGCTTTGAAGCAAGGCTTACTGCACCGAGCAAAAGCTCTTCCTATTATAATAAATCGCTTAATGTTTTTTCGCAGACGGGCTACGGAATGCCAAACTGCACCGCATACGCCTTCGGAAGAATTTATGAAATTACGGGCGAAAAGCCGTTAATAACAAGAGGAAACGCAGGCTCGTGGTGGAGAATTAACAAATCTAACGGCTACTATAATTACGGACAGGAGCCCCAGCTTGGCGCAATTGCCTGTTGGAGCAATCATGTTGCCGTTGTTGAAAAAATTGACGGTAGCACCGTTACCTGCTCTCAATCGCATTGGAGAGGAACTTATTTTGACACCTGCACCTTTACAAGTGGCTCATCACATTTCGGTCAGAAATTCTACGGTTATATTTACGCCTGCGAGGATTATTTGAACTCCTTGGAGGAAGAAGCAGAGGAAACGCAGGGCGCATACAAAAAGGAAAAGCCTCAATACAAGGAGGTTAACACAAATCAAACCGCCTTTGGAAAAATTGATTTAACCTCGCAGGAGGATGAGGAAATTTTAATGAACAGCGTTGTGCTTAAAAACGCAATAGCATAATATAATGTAATTAATAATATAAATAAAATAATGCAGTCTGAAAGCAGTGCTTCGGCACTGCTTTCAGCGTGTAGAAAAGTCCAAATAACAAATTTCTACACGCCGGGAGACTACGAGAAATGGAACTGAATTTCGTTTTCTTGCGAGCGGGAGCTGTACAAAGGTACTGCCCCCGAGCAAAAAACGAAAAACGCTAAAAGCGGCATAAATTCGATATTTATGCCGCTTTTCAAGTCTTTAGATGCTTTATTATTAGCGGGCGAACGCAGTTCGCCCCTACGAGCCATCTTGATTTTTCTTTTTTATTCAGCGTGGTTCAGACCACTTTATCGACAGTCTGAAAGCAGTGCTTCGGCACTGCTTTTTTATTTGCACTCTGCGGGTTAAAGTGATAATTATTTCCTTTGTTCACAATTTATTTTCAAAAAAAGTGTTGACAAAAGAAAACTTTGGATATAATATATGTAATAGAGTTAGCACTCGAATGGTTAGAGTGCTAACGGCTAAAAAGGGTGGTGAAAGGAATGATAGGCGAGCGTCAGGCGGCAATACTCAGCTTGATTATTGACAGTTATATTAAAACCGGCGAGCCGATAGGCTCAAAAACGCTTGCAAATCTTCTTCCCTATAAAATTTCAAGCGCCACAATAAGAAACGAAATGGCTTATCTTTCGGAGCTTGGTCTTCTTGAACAGATGCACACAAGCGGCGGAAGGATTCCAAGCAAGTCGTCATACAGATATTATGTTAACAACCTTATGGTTGAAAAGCCGATTGAAGCGCTTGAAAAGGAAAAAATCAGCGAATTTCTTTCGATTAACGCAAGCGACCCGCAAAGGCTTTTAAAGGACGCCGTTTCGCTTTTAGCAGAGGAAACAAACTGCACCGCATTTTACTGCACGGTTAAGGATGAGCTCGACTGTATTCAGGGGGTTGAGATTATCCCGGCAGGCAGCTCAAAGGCAATGATTGTTATGCTTACCGTGGGTGGAAAAATCAGATCGTCTGTTTGCAGGCTTAACTGCCCTGCCGACGATGAATTTAAAGCCTTGTTTTACAGGATAATGGCGGATTATTTTATCGGCACACCGCTGAGCGATGTTAATCTTGTTCTTATACAAAGCACAGCTCCTGCTCTTAAAGACAGAATATTTGATATGCTCCCCGTTTTAACGAGCCTTTGCTCGCTATGCAAGGAGGCTTACGAGCCGGCACTTTTCATTGAGGGCGAAACAAATCTTCTTTCCCACGAGGAGCTTTCGGGCGAGGTTTACAAGCTTTTATCCTTCCTTGCAGACAAGGAGCAGTTTAAGAGGCATCTTGCTCAATACGCAAAATACGGAAAGGAATTTGAGCTGCTGATAGGCAATGAGAACTATCATCCGCTTCTCAAAAACACCTCAACCGTTTTGGCAAAATATAATTATAACAACAGTCAATCGGCGGTTTTAGGCATTATAGGCTCAACAAGAATTGATTATTCCTCAATTCTTCCGAGAGTTGAATATATAATGAAAACAGTTAAAAAATTTCTCCAAGAAGGAGGCGCACAATTTGAGTAAAAAAGAGAAAAGCGAAAAAGCCGAAAAGGAAGAAACAAAAAATCCAAAGCAGGAAAACGGCGAAAAGCCGGATAATTCCGAAAAAAAAGCCAACAAGGCCGAAAAGGAAAATCCGCTTCAAAAGGAGCTTGACGAGGTTAACGACCGACTTTTACGACTCACTGCCGAATATTCAAACTTTAAAAGGCGCAGTGAAAAGGAAAAGCAGGACGCCTATGCCTTTGCAAAGGCAGACACCGTTAAGGAGCTTTTACCGATGATTGATAATTTTGAAAGAGCACTTGCAAATGAAAGTGAGGATTATGAGGCTCTTAAAAAGGGAGTTCAAATGATTTTCGACAGCTTAATGGCAAGCCTTTCAAAGCTTGATGTTGAGGTTTACGGCGAAGCGGGAGACATTTTCGACCCTAATCTTCACAACGCCGTTATGCACATTGAAGACGAAGACTTCAAGGACGGCGAAATAGTTGATGTGTTCCAAAAGGGATACAAGGTTGGCGACAGGATTATCAGACCTGCAATGGTTAAATCAGCAAACTGATTAATATATTTTTAGGAGGATCATTATTATGGGAAAAATTATTGGTATTGATTTAGGAACAACAAACAGCTGCGTAAGCGTTATTGAGGGCGGCGAAGCCGTTGTTATTGCAAACGCAGAGGGCGCAAGAACAACTCCGTCTGTTGTTGCATTCAGCAAGGACGGCGAAAGAATGGTTGGCAATGTTGCAAAGCGCCAGGCTATCACAAACCCGGACAGAACAATCAGCTCTATTAAGAGACATATGGGCTCTGACTACAAGGTTGACATTGACGGCAAGGCATACACTCCTCAAGAAATTTCCGCAATCATTCTTCAAAAGCTTAAAGCAGACGCAGAAAGCTATCTCGGAGAAAAGGTTACCGAGGCGGTTATTACCGTTCCTGCCTACTTTACAGACTCACAGCGCCAGGCAACAAAGGACGCAGGCAAGATTGCAGGACTTGATGTTAAAAGAATTATCAACGAGCCTACTGCCGCGGCTCTTGCATTCGGCATAGACAAGGAGGACGACCAAAAGGTTATGGTTTATGACCTTGGCGGCGGTACCTTTGATGTTTCCATTATCGAGATGGGCGACGGTGTTCAAGAGGTTCTTGCAACTGCAGGTAACAACAGACTCGGCGGCGATGATTTTGACAAAAAGGTTATGGACTGGATTGTTTCGGAATTTAAGAAAACAAGCGGCATTGACCTTTCAGGCGATAAGATGGCTATGCAGAGAGTTAAGGAAGCGGCTGAAAAGGCAAAAATTGACCTTTCCGGTATGACAACCGCACAGATTTCTCTTCCGTTCATCA
>JALEZT010000084.1 GCA_022772725.1 Eubacterium sp. | reverse complement strand
GTTATTATCGAAACGGCGGCTATGAATAACCGTCAAAAGAAAATGGGCTATAACGCCGCAAGAGAGCTTATGATAGGTCTCGGTATGGACCATTTGGAGCCCGGCGAAAAAGAGCTTGAAATATGGCAAAATTCATAATGCCGAATAATCAGTTAAAAATTTTAATTAATATATAAAAGCAAAGGAGTATTTTATGTTAAGCATAGGAATAGACCTTGGAGGAACAAATATTGTTGCTTCCGTCGTAAACGAAAAGTATGAAATTCTCGGCACAGGAAAATTGCCCACTGCAACGCCGAGAAGCGCAGACGAAATTTTTGACGATATCGCACAGGCGTGTAAAAACGCAATGGCAGAGGCAGGCGTTGAAATAAGCGATATTTCATCTGTCGGAATGGGAACTCCCGGAACTGTAAACGGCGACGGGGTTATTGAATTTGCAAATAACCTCGGCTTCAATAATGTTCCTGCAAGAGATATGATTAGGGAAAGACTCGGCGATATTCCCGTTTATGTTGATAATGATGCAAACTGCGCCGCGCTCGGCGAGGCTTATGCAGGCTGCGGAAACGGTGCAAAGGATTTTGTTGCCGTAACTCTCGGAACAGGTGTTGGCTCGGGAATTATTGTTGACGGCAAAATTGTTTCGGGCGTAAACTTCGCGGGCGGCGAGTGCGGCCACATGGTTATTATGGTTGACGGCGAGGCTTGCACCTGCGGCAGATACGGCTGCTGGGAGGCTTATGCTTCGGCAACTGCTCTTATCCGCCAAACAAGAGCCGCAATGGAGGCTAATCCGAATTCCGTTATGCACGAGCTTGCAAAAAAAGAGGGCAAGGTTAGCGGCAGAACGGCGTTTGACGCAATGCGAATGGGTGATATAGCAGGTATAAATGTTGTTAATAACTATATCAAATATGTTGCCTGCGGTCTCATCAATATCGTAAACGCGCTTCAACCTGAAATAATCTGCGTGGGCGGCGGTATCTGTAATGAGGGCGAAACTCTTATGAAGCCTCTTCGCCGTTTCGTTCAGGCAGAAAGATATTCTATTCACAGTAAAATTCAAACTAAAATTCTTAAAGCCGAGCTCGGAAACGACGCAGGCGTTATCGGCGCCGCTCTTTTAGGCTCTGTAAAGTAACGGTGATATTTTGGAACAGTTATTAAAAACGCTGAAAGAATTAAATATAAAATTTATTGAGAACGAGCCTATGGCAAACCGCACAACCTTTAAGGTTGGCGGCAATGCAAGGGTTATGGCTTTTCCGAAAAGCGAAGAGGAAATAATTGCAATTATCAATTCCTGTAATGATAATTCCGTTCGCTTTATCGCAGTAGGCAACGGCTCAAATTTGCTCGTTTCCGATAACGGTATTGATGCGTGCGTAATCTGTCTTGGAAAGGATTTTTCCGAAATCAGATTAATTGATGATGAAACGGTCTTTGCCGAAAGCGGTGCTTCGCTGATGAAGCTTTGCCGCTTCGCGCTTGAAAACGGTCTTTCGGGGCTTGAATTTGCTTACGGTATTCCCGGCTCCTGCGGCGGTGCGGCATTTATGAATGCAGGTGCTTACGGAGGAGAAATGAAGGATGCTCTTGTTAAATGCACCCACATAACCGAAAACGGAGAAAGAGGAGAGCTTTCGGGAGATGCGCTTGAACTCTCGTATCGCAAATCCGCCTATTCCTCAAACGGCTTTGTGATAACAGGCTTATATTTAAAGCTTAAAAAGGGCAACATGGAAGAGATTAAAGCAAAAATGGAGGAGCTTATTCAGCGCAGGCGTGATAAGCAGCCGCTTGAATATCCGAGTGCAGGCTCAACCTTTAAAAGACCTCCCGGCTATTTTGCAGGCGCACTGATTGAAGAGTGCGGACTTAAAGGAAAATCGGTCGGCGGAGCGCAGGTCAGCGAAAAGCACGCAGGCTTTGTTATTAATAAAGGCGGTGCAACCTGCGATGATATATTAAAGCTCTGCAAAATTTGCAGTGATGAGGTTTATAAACAAAAGGGCGTAAGGCTCGAAATGGAGATAAGGGTAACGGAATAATGATTAGAGAACAAAAGGAATTAGTAATTATAACAGGACTTTCAGGCGCAGGAAAATCAACTGCAATCGGCTTTATGGAGGATATAGGCTATTACTGCATAGATAATATGCCTCCCGTTTTGATTTCAACCTTTCTTGATATTCTTTCAAAGCATCAGGATTACAGTAAGATTGCAATCGTTGTTGATATTCGTTCAACCGAAAAGTTTGATGAAATAATCAAAAGTCTTAACGAGGCAGAGCGCTATGATTATGAGGTTAAGGTTGTTTATCTTGATATAAAAACCCATATTGCGCTTAAAAGATATAAATTAACAAGAAGAAAGCACCCGTTTGCCGATAGGTTTAACGGCGATATCGAAGCGGCGCTTGAATATGAAAAGGAAATTATGCTTCCTTTGCGTTCAAGAGCGGATTTTATTATCGACAGCTCCGATTTAACCGCTAATCAGTTAAGAACAAGATTAACTCAAATTCTCGTAGGCGACGATAAGGATATTATGAATATCCATGTTGAATCCTTCGGCTTTAAGCACGGTATTCCCAACGAGGCTGATTTTGTTATAGATGTTAGGTGCCTGCCGAATCCCTACTGGGTAGAGAATTTAAGAACAAAAACAGGTCTTGACCAAGAGGTTAGGGATTATGTTTTTTCCTTCCCCGAGTCAAAAAAGCTTCTTGAAAAGCTGATTGATATGCTTGATTTTCTCAATCCGCTTTACATAAAAGAGGGTAAAAGTCAAATCGTTTTTGCAATCGGCTGTACGGGCGGAAATCATCGCTCGGTTGCAATTGCAGAGGCACTTAAAGAGCATTTTGAAAATAAATGGGATAATGTTTCGGTAAATCATCGTGATATAAACAGGAGCTAAGGATAAAACAAATGTCTTTTTCAATGCAGGTTAAAAATGAGCTTGTTAAAAAGGAATATGAAAAAAACTGCTGTAAAAGGTCTTTGTTTTACGGAATGTGCATTTTCGGAAAAAGCTTTTCAAGGTCGGGCGTATCTCTTCAATCCGAAAATGAAGAGGTTGCCCTGCTTTATAAAAGCCTTTCAAAATCGCTTTTTAATATAGAATGTGAAATAAAAAAATCACCGCGCGGAAGGAATTACACCGTCTTTGTTCCCGATAAAACGGATTGCGTTAAGCTTCTTAAATATTTCGGGCACGACGGTATAGGCAGTATAAGAATAAACCATAATAATTTTGACTGCGAGGAATGTGTTAATGCCTTCACGGCTGGCGCATTCCTTTCCTGCGGAACGCTTTCCGATCCTAAAAAGGATTATCATCTTGAATTTACCGTGCCGTATCTTAACCTTTCAAAAAGCCTTTTTACGCTTCTTGACGAAATGGAGCTTAACCCAAAATATACAAACAGAAAGGGCTATAATGTTGTTTATTTCAAGGAAAGCGAAGCAATAGAAAGCTGCCTTTATATAATGGGCGCCTCCTCCGCTATGTTTGAAATGATGAACATTAAAATCGTTAAGGATTTCAGAAATAAGGCAAACAGGCAGGCAAACTGCGAAACGGCAAATATCAATAAAATGGTTAATGCCGTTGCCGTTCAGCTTAAAGCAATCGAAAAAATATGGAGCAAAAAGGGCAGGGAATATCTTCCGCAATCACTCCAACAGGTTGCCGAGTTAAGATATGATAATCCCGATTTAAGTCTTTCGGAGCTTGCTCAGCTTTGCAATCCGCCTATGAGCAGAAGCGGAATAAACCACAGATTAAAAAGAATTGTTGATATTTCAAATGATTTATAAAAGGAATTAATAATATGTTTACTCATTTGCATCTGCATACGGAATTTTCTCTGCTTGACGGCGCCTGCCGTATCAAGCAGCTTGTTTTGCGTGCAAAGGAGCTTGGTATGCAGTCTCTTGCTATTACCGACCACGGTAATATGTACGGGGCTGTAGATTTTTATAAGGCGTGTAAAAGCGAGGGCATAAAGCCGATTATCGGATGTGAGGTTTATGTTGCTCCGCGCACAAGGTTTGACAGGGAAAAGGTGCTTGATAAGGAATATAACCACCTTATCCTGCTTTGTAAAAATGAACAGGGCTATAAAAATTTAATTAAGCTTGTTTCACTTTCATTTACGGAGGGCTATTATTATAAGCCGAGAATAGACAGGGATATTCTTGAAAAATATCACGAGGGGCTTATATGCCTGTCCGCCTGCCTTGCGGGCGAAATTCCTCAAAAGCTTTTGAGTGCCGATTATGAATCTGCAAAGGAATCTGCCTTGTGGTATTATTCCGTTTTCGGAAACGGAAATTATTATCTTGAAGTTCAGGACCACGGCCTGCCCGAGCAGAAAACCGTTAAGGAGGGCTTAAAGCGTCTTTCAAAGGAAACAGGTATTCCTCTTATCGCAACAAATGATGTTCATTATATCGAGCAGGAGGACAGTAAAATTCAGCAGGTGCTTATCTGCATTGCAACAAACCATATTATCGGCGAGGATACAGGGCTTGAATTTCATTCAAACGAGTTTTATCTGAAATCCGAAGAAGAGATGAAAACGCTTTTTGCCGATATTCCCGAAGCAGTTGAAAACACTGCC
This sequence comes from Eubacterium sp., assembly GCA_022772725.1. Lineage (GTDB taxonomy): Bacteria > Bacillota > Clostridia > Oscillospirales > Acutalibacteraceae > Eubacterium_R. The sequence continues at coordinate 4,936 of JALEZT010000084.1, read as the reverse complement.
GTTGTTGCCGAAAAATGCTCGTTTGATTTTGAGTTCGGCAACACAAAGCTTCCTTATTTTGAAATTGAGGGCTCAATGAGCCATTTTGAATATTTTAGGGATAAATGCTTTAAAGGCTTATACGAAAGATATGAAAATCCGCCTGAGGAATATATAAATCGGCTTGAATATGAGCTTTCAACAGTTGAGAAAATGGGCTACACCGATTATTATCTTATAGTTGCCGATTTCGTTTCGTTTGCAAAAAGCAATGGCATTCCGGTCGGTCCCGGCAGAGGCTCGGGAGCAGGCTCTATTGCCGCCTATTGCATAGGGATAACAGATGTTGACCCTATGAAGTATAATCTTCTTTTTGAAAGATTTTTAAATCCCGAAAGGGTATCAATGCCCGATTTTGATATAGATTTTTGCTATGAGCGCAGGCAGGAGGTTATTGATTATGTTACATCAAAATACGGCGCAGACCATGTTGCCCAAATCGTAACCTTCGGAACGCTCCAAACAAGAGCCGCTATTCGTGATGTCGGCAGGGCAATGGGTATGCCTTATGCTTCGGTTGACGCCGTTGCAAAGCTTGTGCCGAACGATTTTAAAATAACTATCGATGAGGCAGTTAAAAAGTCAAAGGAGCTCAGCTCGCTGATGGAGGAAAATCCGCAGGTAAACGAGCTTATAAATACTGCTCGCAAGGTTGAGGGTATGCCGCGAAACACCTCAACACACGCCGCAGGCGTTGTTATAACGCACGATCCTGTTTGCGAATATGTTCCTCTTGCAACCAATGACGGACTTGTTGTAACGCAGTATATAATGACAACTCTTGAAGAGCTCGGCCTGCTTAAAATGGATTTTCTCGGTTTAAGAACCTTAACCGTTATAAGCGACGCTTCAAGAAATGCAGGAATAGATATTGAAAAAATATCTATTGAGGACCCCGAGGTTTATAAGCTTTTCGCAAGAGGGCAAACAGAGGGCGTTTTTCAGTTTGAATCAAGCGGTATGAAGCAAATGCTTATGAATTTGAAGCCAACAAGGCTTGAACACCTTATTGCCGCAAATTCGCTTTACCGCCCCGGTCCTGCCAAGCAGATAGACACCTTTGTTGAAAACTCACACCACCCCGAAAAAATACATTATGACACACCGCTTTTAAAGCCCATTCTTGAAGACACCTTCGGTTGTATCGTCTATCAGGAGCAGGTTATGCAGATTTTCCGTGCCCTTGCCGGATATTCCTACGGCAGAGCAGATGTTGTTCGCCGAGCAATGAGTAAAAAGAAAAAGGATGTTCTTGAAGCGGAGCGCATAACCTTTATAAACGGTTGCGCTAAAAATAATATAAGCAAAGAAACGGCAACGGGAATATTCGATAAGATTTCCGAATTTGCAAAATATGCCTTTAATAAGTCTCATGCCGCCTGCTATGCTCTTGTGGCATACAGAACGGCTTATCTTAAAAGGTATTATCCCGCGCAGTTTATGGCGGCACTTTTAACCTCTGTTCTTGATTCGTCAAATAAGGTTGCGCGCTACATTGCCGAAAGCAAACGCCTTGGCTTAAAGCTTGCCGTTCCCGATGTAAACACCTCTATGAAGGGCTTTTCGGCAAACGGCAATGTTATAAATTACGGCTTGCTCGGAATAAAAAATCTCGGCTCGGAATTTATAAACGATATAATCAAAGAGCGTGAAAACGGAAAATATAAGGATTTGTTTGATTTCTGTTCAAGGCTTCAAACAAGCCATTTCAACAGGCGCGCCGTTGAAAGTCTTATAAGAAGCGGAGCGCTTGATTCCCTCGGCGCAAACAGACGCCAGATGCTTCAAGCCCTGCCTGCGCTCGTCAGCAATCTTGAAGAGCACAGAAGAAAAACAATGTACGGTCAGGTGGGCTTTTTTGAGCTTGGTGCAGACGATTCCTTCGGCTTTGAATTTGAGCTTCCGCAGGTTGATGAGTTCCCAAAGGCAGAGCTTCTTAAAATGGAAAAGGAAATGACGGGGCTTTATCTTTCGGGTCATCCGCTTGATAGGTATTCAAGCCTTATTGAAAGCCTCGGCTATGCTCAAACCGCCGATTTGCTTGAAGCAGGCAAGAGCGAGCTTGCCGAATATAAGGACGGAGATTTTGTAACCGTTTGCGGAATTATAGCCCATATAACAGTTAAGCAAACGCGAAACGGTCAGAATATGGCGTTTGTAACAATAGAGGATATGCTCGGCTCAATAGAAATTATTGTTTTCCCAAAGGTGCTTCAAGCCTGCAATCAGTATATTGTTTTGGGCGGAGCAATAACGGTTGTCGGAACTCTTTCCGTTGAGGAGGAAAAGGAGCCGAAGGTGCTTGCAAACGCAATTGAGGGTGCTCCCGATAAAAGCAGTAAGCCCGTTGTGCGCCGTCCGAAAAAACAATCGCCCGAAAGCTTTTATGAGAATAATAAAAAGGAAGCGGAAAAGCCGAAAAGCGCAAAAAGTAAAAAGCGCGGTCTTTATTTAAGGTTTAATTCCGCCGCCGATGAAAATATTAAAAAAGCAAAAATAATAACCTCTATTTTTGAAGGCGATTTGCCGCTTTATTTCTATTATCTTGATGAAAAAAGATATGAAAGAATGAAAAGCGAGGATTTCGTAGCCGTAAACAAAACAATGCTTGATGAGCTGAAAAGGCTTCTCGGAAGCGAAAATGTTGCGGTTATTGATTGAAAAGCAGTATATATCTTGACTTTTATGCTGTTTTTGAGTAAAATATCTTATTAGTGTTTGGAAAACATTTACGAAAATAGAAAGTTTTATTCACAACATTGTGAGGAGGATTTTATTATGAAAACTATTGCAGTTTTAACAAGCGGAGGAGACGCTCCCGGAATGAACGCCGCAGTTCGTGCAGTTGTAAGAACTGCCTGCGTAAACGGAATCAGAGTGCTCGGTGTTATCAGAGGCTATAACGGTCTTATTAACGGCGATTTTGTTGAGCTTGATCTTCGTTCTGTTTCCGATATTATCCACAGAGGCGGAACAAAGCTTTACAGTGCACGCTCCGTTGAGTTTGCAACAGAAGAGGGTATGAGAAAGGCAATCCGCACCTGCCAGGAAAACGGCAGTGAGGGCGTTGTTGTTATCGGCGGAGACGGCTCATTCAGAGGCGCACGCGATTTAAGCGAAAGAGGAATCCCCTGCGTTGGTATTCCCGGCACAATTGATAACGATATTGCCTGCTGTGATTATACTATCGGCTATGACACCTGCCTTAACACCATTATGGATTGCGTAGACAGAGTTAGAGACACAACAGAATCTCACGACCGTTGCACGGTTATTGAGGTTATGGGTCGCCGTGCAGGCTATCTTGCGCTTAACGCAGGCATTGCAGTAGGCGCAACTTCAATTCTTATTCCCGAAATTCCCTTTGATATTCAAAGAGATGTTATTGAAAGAATGCAGCGCACTCAAAGAACGGATAAAAAGCATTTTCTTATCGTTGTTGCAGAGGGTGTCGGCGTTGATGTAACAGAGCTTGCAAAGGAAATCCAGGCAAAAACAGGCGTTGAATCCCGTGCATGTATCCTCGGTCATATTCAGCGCGGCGGCTCGCCGACTGTTCAGGACAGAGTTATGGCAACCCGTATGGGCCACTATGCAGTTAAAAATCTTCCTATGAACAATATCGGAAACCGCGTTGTTGCTTCAAATCACGGCGAGGTTGTTGATTATGATATTTTTGAAGCACTCAATATGAAAAAGCATATTGACGAGCATCTTTATCAAATTGCAATGGATGTTTCAATCTAAATTAAAAATGTTTTTACGGAAGCCTTGTTTTTCAAGGCTTCTTTTTTTGCAAATTTTTGCTTTTTTTACTTGTGATTAATGCGGATATAATAATTAAAAAGGCTTTAAAAAGGTGGTTTTATGAGAAAATTTATTCGCATTGCAGACGGCGTTATCGCGTCTTTTCTTGTTGTTATTTTTGCATTTGTTATTTACGGAAGCACCGCTCTTCCGAGCGAGCTGAATATCAGCTCCGACGCGGATAAAACTATTGCCCGTCTTTATTCCGTTTCCTCCGTTTCGGAAAAAAGCGTTGATTATCAAAGCGCAGACGCCGTTGGAGAAAATAAATCCGAGCTGAATTTTTTAGGCATTGTTCCCGTTAAGGAGGAAAGCATTAAAAATGTTTCCGAAAAAAAGGTTTATGTTTCGGGTCAGTCCTTCGGTATTAAGCTTTACACAAACGGCGTTATAGTTGTCGGCACAAAGGATATAACCGTAAACGGAAAAACCGTTAATCCTGCAAAGCAGGCGGGTATAGAGGTTGGCGATGTTATTGTTTCAATCAACAGTCAAAAGGTCTATTCGTCCGACAGAGTTCAACAAATCCTAAACGATAATAACGGCAGAAGCTTTGAAATTTGCATAAACAGGGCAGGAGATTATAAAACATTAACTCTCGTTCCCGTTTATTCCGAGGCGGAGGGATGCTATAAAGCAGGAATGTGGGTCAGGGATTCAACCGCAGGAATAGGCACAATAACCTTTTATAACCCGTCAAACAGCACGGTAGCCGCTCTCGGTCATCCCATAACAGATGTTGACACAGGCAAAATTATGCCGATATTAAACGGAGAAGCAGTTGAAACGATGGTTACCTCCGTAGCAAAATCATCTCCTAATGAAACAGGCTCCGTCTGCTGCGAATTTTTAAGCCAAACAATAGGCACTCTTAAAGAAAACACAAATCAGGGAGTTTACGGAAAATATAACGAAGGCGTTGATTTATCGCAGTATCACGAATATTCTGTTGCAAAAAAGCAGGAGGTGGAAAAGGGCTTTTGCCAAATTATAACAACCGTTGATGAAAGCGGACCGCAGGTGTATTCGGCAGAAATAACAAAGATTTATTATAATGATGAAGAAAAAAATATGATTATTAAAATAACAG
>JALEZT010000043.1 GCA_022772725.1 Eubacterium sp. | reverse complement strand
TATTATCAGCCTGAGGCGTATGTTCCCACAACCGATACCTATATTGAAAAGGACAGCGCCGTAAATGACGAAATAGATAAGCTTCGCCACAGCGCAACCGCCGCTCTCTCGGAGCGCAGAGATGTTATTATCGTTGCTTCCGTTTCCTGCATATATTCTATCGGCGACCCGATAGATTACAGAAATATGGTTATCTCTTTAAGAAACGGTATGACCTATTCAAGAGACGCTCTTATTGCCAAGCTTGTTTCAATTCAGTATGAAAGAAACGATATAAATTTTGTTAGAAATAAATTCAGAGTAAGGGGAGATACTCTTGAAATATTCCCCGCAGGCTCCTCGGGAAATGCAATAAGAGTTGAGTTTTTCGGAGATGAGATAGACAGGATTGCCGAAATAAATCCCTTAACGGGTAAGGTTGAGGGAATACTTTCTCACGCCTGCATTTATCCTGCTTCGCATTATGTTGTCGGAGCGGAGAAAATGAAAATAGCGATAGATAAAATCTATAATGAAATGGTTGAAAGAGTTGCTTATTTTGAGGAAAAGGGAAAGCTTCTTGAAGCGCAAAGAATAAGAGAGAGAACAATGAACGATATTGAAATGCTTCAGGAAACAGGCTTTTGTAAGGGCATTGAAAACTATTCAGCCGTTATGAGCGGCAGAAAGCCCGGACAGGCACCCTTTACTCTTCTTGATTATTTCCCGGATGATTTTCTTCTTTTCTGCGATGAAAGCCATGTTATGCTTCCGCAGGTCAGAGGTATGTACGGCGGAGACAGAAGCAGAAAGGCAAGTCTTATAGACTACGGTTTCAGGCTTCCGTCTGCCTTTGATAACAGACCGCTGACCTTTGATGAGTTTTACGGTAAGGTTAATCAGGTTGTATTCACCTCTGCAACGCCGGGTCAGTTTGAAAGGGAGCATTCAACGCAGATTGTTGAGCAGATTATTAGACCGACCGGTCTCCTTGACCCGCTTGTTACCGTTAAGCCGACCGACGACCAAATGGACGATCTTGTTTCCGAAATCAACATAAGAACTCAAAGAGGCGAAAGAGTTCTTGTTACTACCCTAACAAAAGCCATGGCAGAGGATTTAACCGAATACCTTGAAGGCTTTGGAGTTAAGGTTAGATATATGCACCACGATATAGACACAATCGAGCGTATGGAAATTATCAGGGATTTGCGCCTCGGTGAGTTTGATGTACTCGTCGGTATCAACCTTTTAAGAGAGGGACTTGATATTCCCGAGGTTTCTCTTGTTGCAATACTTGACGCCGATAAGGAGGGCTTTTTACGCTCGGAAACCTCTCTTGTTCAAACCATCGGACGAGCGGCACGAAACGCCTCCGGCGAGGTTATAATGTATGCAGACTGCGTAACGCCATCAATGGAGCGTGCTATATCCGAAACGGTGCGCAGAAGAAAAATTCAGGAGCAGTATAATAAGGAGCACGGCATAACGCCGAAAACAATCCAAAAGGGCGTTCGTGAGGTGCTTGAAATAACCTCTAAGGAAAAGTTAGACAAGCGCTCAAAGAAGCGTATGTCAAAGCGTGAAAAAGACGCTCTTGTTCAAAAGCTAACCGCCGAAATGAAGGAGGCGGCAAAGCTTCTTGAATTTGAACACGCCGCGTATTTAAGAGATAAAATTAATGAATTAAAATCGGAGTAATTATGTTAAAGCTGTTTAAAAATAAAGCATTTTGGAAAAGCGCGCTGACGCTTGCCGTTCCCGTTGCAATACAAAATATGCTCATAAGCTCTTTTACTCTTGCAGACACTTTGCTTGTAAGTCAGCTTGGAGATATTGCGCTTTCCTCGGTTGGAATGGTCGGTCAGTGGGGATGGCTGATGAATATGATTCTCGTTGGCTTCGCCTCGGGCACAACTGTTTTTGTTTCGCAAAACTGGGGAATAAAAAATTTAAAAAAGATACATTCCGTTTGCGGAATAGCAGTTTTAAGCGTTCTTGCGGTTTCGCTGATATTCACGGTTGTCAGCCTAACCGTACCCGAAGCGGTTATAAAAATGTTTAATTCCGACCCTGAAATTATCAAAGCGGGCACGGAATATATAACCGTTGTTGCGTTTTCATATACAGCAGTTGCGATAACTAATATATTAAGCGCGGTTTTGCGTTCTTGTGAAAATGTTAAGCTGCCCATGTATGTTTCCGCGTTCACAACAATTTTAAATATTTTCCTTGATTACAGTATGATTTTCGGAAAATTCGGCTTTGAAAGAATGGGAATTAAGGGTGCCGCACTTGCAACAACAGTTTCCGCTTGGGCGGGAGTTGCACTTATAATTTTGATTTCCGTTATTCAGAAAAACATCATCATTGCAAAGCCGTCGGAGGTTTTCGGCTTCACGCTTGATGAGGTCAAAGGCTTCTATAAAAAAGCGTTCCCCGTTGTGTTTAATGAGGGTATGTGGGGCGCAGGCACATTTGTGTTCAACCTTATTTATGCAAATATGGGCTATGAATATTTTGCCGCATTAACTATTTTAAGAAGCTTTGAAAATATCGCGTTTGTATTCTTCATCGGTCTTTGCAATGCCGCAGTAGTTATGATAGGCAAATCGGTCGGTATGGGCGAAATTGAAAAGGGTGTTGAGGATTCAAAGCGTTTTTCAATTTTCGTTCCGCTTTTTGCCGTTTTCATTTCCGTGCTTATATTGATTTTCAGACCTCAGCTTGTCGGCTTATTTAATATGGGTAATAATATAAGTAAAACAACGCTTGATACTGCCTTGCTTATTATGGCGGTTTATGCCTTTGAGCTGCCCATAAGAATGGTGCCGTATATTCAGGTTGTTGGTATTTTCAGAAGCGGAGGAGATACTGTTAACGGTGTTAAGTATGATTTGTTCTGTTTATGGTGTCTTTCAATTCCTGCAACGCTTATCGCAGTTTATGCCTTTAAGGCTCCGTTTGTAGTTGCATTTATTGTTATGTATGTTTTTGAGGATTATTTCAAAACCTTCCTTTGCTTAAAGCATTATCGCTCGTTAAAGTGGATAAAGCCCGTTACACCGCAGGGTAAGGAGGGCTATGAAAGGTATTTTAATAAGAGGGGAGAGCAGAAAGAAATTGGCTAAAAATTTAATTGTTAAGGGTGCAAGAGAGCATAATTTAAAAAATATAGATGTTGAAATTCCGAGAGACAGCCTTGTTGTTTTTACAGGTCTTTCCGGCTCGGGTAAATCAAGCCTTGCATTTGATACAATTTATGCCGAGGGGCAGAGAAGATATGTTGAAAGTCTTTCCTCGTATGCAAGGCAGTTCCTCGGGCAGATGGAAAAGCCCGATGTTGATTATATTGAGGGGTTAAGCCCCGCTATTTCCATTGACCAAAAAACCACCTCTAATAATCCGCGTTCAACGGTCGGCACAGT
>JALEZT010000026.1 GCA_022772725.1 Eubacterium sp. | reverse complement strand
TGAACACGGCAAGGGTTATCGGCTGGGATTTATGTGAAATGGGCGCAGAAAGCTGGACGGCGTGGGTTGCAGTTAACCAGATTGCAGACGCAAAGGGCGACTCAAAGGATTATTCCGACGGACTTTTATCTGCTTCAAACGGTTTTTCCTACTATTACATTTGCAAAAGATATTATGCGCTTTTGCATTTTACAAAATTTTTGAAGCACGGCGACTCGGTGCTTGACTGCGCTTTAACAGATAATAACGGAATAAATATTTTTGCCTTTAAATGCGCTGACGGCTCGCAGTTAACAGTTGCCGTTAACGAGGGCAATGAGGAAACGGTTGAATTTTCAACCGACCTTAACAAAGCGGAAATATACGAAACAACACAAAAACACAATTTTAAGCAGATTTTCTCGGGAGAATTATCAAAGGAAATTACGCTTAAAGCAAAATCAATTACAACGGTTAAATTATGGAAATAAAGAAAATTGCAATAATTAAAACGGATTTCCCCACGAAATTCGGTATTCCTCGCCAAAGCGGGAGAGTTAAATCCCTTGAAGGCAGAATAATTTTTGAGCCCGAATACAGAAACGAGGATTTCTTAAGAGGAATTGAGGAGTTTTCACACCTTTGGCTGATTTGGGGTTTTTCCGAAAACGAGGGAAAGGAAATTCATCCAACAGTTCGACCTCCGCGCCTTGGAGGAAACACGAGAAAGGGCGTTTTTGCAAGCCGCTCGCCGTTTCGCCCGAACGGGCTTGGGCTTTCCTGCGTTGAGCTGAAAGGAACGGAAAAAACGCAAAACGGCATTGAGCTGACGGTTTGCGGAGCAGATTTAATGGACGGCACACCGATATATGATATTAAGCCATATATCCCCTATTCCGACAGTATTGACGGCGCACGGGGAGGCTTTGCGCAGGAAAACAAGGATTACAGGCTTAAAGTTGAAGCAGATGAGGAGCTTTTGAAAAAGCTTCCCTGCGAAAAAAGAGAAACGCTTATTGAGGTTCTTGCAGACGACCCACGCCCTGCTTATCAAAACGACGAAGGCAGAATTTACGGCTTTGAATTTATGAATTTTGAAATTAAATTTAAGGTTAAGGAAAACACATTAACATTAATAAGCATTGAATAAAAAAGAAACGCTTTGGAAATATCAATCCAAAGCGTTTTATTTTAAGTATTTATTCTTCGTCATTCTCCTGCTCACGAGCTCTGCGGCGTGCCTTTTTTCTGTTGCTCGAATTAATTACTGCGGCAACATAGCCCACTGCGCAAAGGAACAAAACAAGAATTATTATTTTAACAACAGTCAGCGAGAAGAAGCCTTTAACGGCGTTTATTACCTTTAAAAAGGTTGAAAGCTCAACATCCTGCGAGGCAACAAGCTCAACCTGAGCAATAACCTGCCCGCCGTAAATAATATCGGCGGTGCAAACCGAATCCCCCTGCTTAACGGGAGCGGAAATGCTCTCCGGCTTTTCCTTGGTTTCAACTATTATGTTAGATTTATCAAGTCCGTTCGGAACAATGGTGGTTACATCGTTTTTGGCAACAAGGCGAACGCTGTCTGCATTTTTGCCGTTTTTAACGGGCACCTCGTCAATAACCTCGTTTTTCTCTGCAACGGTTGAATATTTAAGGCTTGTAAACGCCCAATCAAAAAGTGTTGCGGCGTCAATAAATGAGCATTTTTCCTTATAGCCGTCTTTATTATAATCAATAACGGGTGCGCCGAGAACTATGGCAAGGTAATTATAGCCGTCCTTGCTTGCGGTTGTTACAACGCAGTAGCCTGCTTCTTCTGTTGAGCCTGTTTTAATTCCCTTTGCAAACTTATAATAATAAGAAACATAGCCCGAGCGGAGCATTAAATTTGTGTGATAAAAATTCATACCGTTATATTTATACTGAACGGTTTCGGCAATCTTAACAAAGGTTGAATTTTCAAGCGCGTTCAATGAAATTTTAGCCATATCCGAAGCAGTTGTGTAATGGTTTTCATCGTGCAGACCGTCGGGATTGACGAAATTAGTTCCCGTGCAGCCGAGAGAGGCGGCATAATCATTCATCATTTTAACGAAATTATCACGGGTGCCTCCTACATATTCGGCAAGCACCTCAGTAGCGTCGCAGGCGGAATGAACCATAGTTAAATAAAGAAGCTCTTCAACCGTTAAGGTTTCTCCCACTTTAAGCCCTGCAACCTGTGCGCCCGTTCCGAGCAAAATATCAAATGCGGCCTGTGAAACAGTTACGCTTTCCTGCAAATCGGCAACATTATTAAGCGTTACCATAGCGGTAACGATTTTAGTTAAAGAAGCCGGATACATTTTTTCATCTTGATTTTTCTGCGCAACAACGGGATAATTTGCATCATCAAGATTTATAAGCATATACGCCTCGGAATACAACTCCACATCGGGCTGATAAACTGCGGCGTTTGCCGAAAATGCGCAAAGAAGAGAGGATATTAAAATAACAAGCGATAAAAGAAGAGAAACAATCCTTTTCATATACTTGACACCTTTTGAATTTAAATATATTATATTACTGTAATTATTTTAGCATTTTTATATGGGAATGAAAAGTGCTAAATTATAAATTTTTGATTATTTTGCGGGGAAAATTATGGTTTACATTACCGGCGACACACACGGAGACATATCTTGGTTTAAAAACCCGAAGCTCAAAAAGCTCGGCGAAAAGGATATTTTAATAGTTTGCGGAGATTTCGGCTTTCTTTGGGACAGTAACAATCCGAAGGAGCAAAAAAATCTTGAAGCACTTAAAAGCAAAAAATACACAATATGCTTTGTTGACGGTGCTCACGAGAATTTTGATATTCTTAATTCCTACACGCCATACAGATGGAAGGGTGGCAACGCACACAAAATTGCAGACAATATTTTTCATCTTATGCGCGGAGAGATTTTTACATTAGACGGCAAAACCTTTTTTGTTATGGGCGGCGGCGAGAGCGACGACCGCGATATGAGAGAGGACGGAATTTCCTGGTGGGAGGACGAAATGCCGAACGGCGAGGAAATTAAAAACGCCGAGGATAATTTAAAGACTGCGGAATATAAGGTTAATTATATTCTTACATACGAAGCACCTGCAATCGCAAAGGACTTTATGAAGCTTCACACAAAGGAGGCGGCAAGAATAACTCCGCTTAACACCTATCTTCAAAACCTAACGAAAAGTGTTGATTACTACCATTGGTATTTCGGCTCTCTTCATACAGATAAGCAGATAAGCAAAAAAATGACCGCCGTGTTCAATCAGATTTATGAAATAAGATAAAACAAAGCACCTCAAAGGGAGACACTTCGTAAGGAAGTTGTCTCCCTTGTTTATATAATAGTCGAATTATGGTATTGGAAATACGCCGTCCAATTATAAGTATGACAAGATACAACGAGTTGCAAAATACTACATATAGTATTAAATTGCAATGTTGACACAAACAATATAAAAACACTTGACATTGTTATAATTTTGATTTATAATGATAATCGGCAAATATTAAAGGAGGTTTGATATATGTCAGTATTTAGTGAAAGGCTTACCGCATTGATGAAAGCCAAAGGGTTTTCACAGAAAGATTTTGCAAAGAAAGCAAACATTACAGAGTCGGCAATGTCTTACTATGC
>JALEZT010000018.1 GCA_022772725.1 Eubacterium sp. | reverse complement strand
TTTATTGATTCGGAAATGAAAAATATTTCTTCATCAAATCCAAGCCTTTCGTCAATTCAGTGTGCCGTTCTTGTTGCGCTTGATCAGGCTGATTCCTGCAAAAAGGCAACTGCGGCGGCGGATAATCTGCGTGCTCAAATCAAGGATTATCTTGAAGACAGCGCAAGAGCTCGTATGGAGGTTGATGTTGCGCGCAGAGAAATTGAAAGATTAAACAGAGAAATCTCAAATTTGCGTGAAAGGCTCAGTCAGTAACTTTTATGAATTTTGAAATTTTGGCTCCCGCAGGCTCACGGGAGGCTCTTGTTGCCGGTGTTAGAAGCGGTGCGAATGCGGTTTATTTCGGCGGAAAAACCCTAAACGCGCGCAGAAATGCCGGCAATTTTGATAATAATGAGCTTGCGCAGGCGGTTGAATACTGCCTGCAAAGAGGTGTAAAAGCTTATTTAACTGCCAATACTCTTTGTAAGAACGGCGAGCTTGAAGATGCTTACCGCCTTGTTGACTATGCGCTTTTTTGCGGAATAAGCGGCTTTATAGTTCAGGATTTGGGCGTTGCTTCAATGATAAGGCAGTGCTTTCCTCAGGCAAGGCTTCACGCTTCAACTCAAATGAGCGTATCAACTCCCGCAGGAGTTAATGAGCTCTGCGATATGGGCTTTTCGAGGGTTGTTCTTCCACGCGAGCTTTCGTTTGATGAAATAAAGGAAATACGAAAAAGCACCTCGGCAGAGCTTGAAATATTCGTTCACGGTGCGCTTTGTATGAGCGTTTCGGGCCAATGCAGGCTTTCCGCAATGCTCGGTTCAAGAAGCGGAAACAGAGGGCTTTGCGCTCAGCCGTGCCGCCTTTCGTTTTCTGCGGCGAATAACGGCGGCTTTGATTTGAGCTTAAAGGATTTAAGCTTAATAAACCGCCTTTCGCGCCTTGATGAGCTCGGCGTTACAAGCCTTAAAATAGAGGGAAGAATGAAACGCCCAGAATATGTTTCGGCGGCAGTAACCGCTCTTAAAAAGGCGATAAACGGCGAATACAATGCAGAGGATGAGCAAAAGCTCAAAAGCGTTTTCAGCAGAAGCGGCTTCACTCAGGGATATTTTGACGGAAAAAGAAGCAGCGAAATGTTCGGCATAAGGCAAAAGGACGATGTTGTTGCCGCGGCTCCCGTTTTAAAGGAAATTTCGCATAATTACGATAATGAAAATCCGCTTGTGCCGATGGATATGCACTTCATTTGCAAAAGCGGTGCGCCTGCCGTGCTTGATGTCTGTGCGCTCGGAAAAAGCGTTAGTGTAACGGGTGCAATTCCCGAAAAAGCAATAAATAAGCCGCTCACGGCAGAGGATGTGTGCGCCCGCCTTGCAAAGCTCGGCTCAACGCAGTTTTATGCAGGAAGCATAACCGCGGATATAGACGAGGGTCTTTCGCTTTCAGCGGCGGCAATCAATGCGCTTCGCCGTGAAGCAGTTGACAAAATAAATGTAATTGAAAAGAAAAGCGTTGAAAAATTGCCCCTGCCCAAAATACCGCAGGGCAAGCCGTGCTCGGTTTCGTATTATACTGCAAGATTTGCAGATGCTTCTCAAATTCCCGATAAGCACCCGTTCAGGCGCGTGTTTATTCCTGTTTGGTCGTCTGTTGAGGATTTTGTTGATAACCGCGCAGGCGTTGAAATTCCAAAGGGGCTTTTCGGCTCGGAGCAAAGGCTTCGGGGAGATTTGAAAAGACTGAAAAGGGCAGGCGTTTCGGCGGCACTTTGTTCAAGTCTTGACGCGTGCCGTATTGCTCGCGAGGAGGGCTTTGAGGTTTACGGGGATTACGGCTTGAATATTTTTAATTCGCTATCGGCAGGTCAAATCAATTCTCCGATTTTATCCTTTGAGCTGACTCTCGATGAAATCGGCAAAATAGGCGCAGAGGATAAGGGTATTATTGCTTACGGCAGGCTTCCTCTTATGCTGACGAGAAACTGCCCCGTTAAAAACAGCGTCGGCTGTGAAAAATGCAGAAAAAACGGCAAATTAACAGACAGAAAGGGAATTGAATTTCCCGTTGCCTGCTCGCCGTATCCCTGCGCAGAGGTGCTCAATTCCCGTGTGCTCTATATGGGCGACAGAATGAACGAAATCAGCGCATCGTTTGCTCATTTCTATTTTACGGATGAAAGCAAAAAAGAGGTTGAAAAAATTATTTCTCTTTATCAAAACGGCTCAAAGGCCGATTTTGAATACACAAGAGGACTTTATTACAGGGGTGTTTATTAATGATTATTCTTGCTTCAAAATCTCCCCGCAGACAAGAGCTTTTAAAGCTGATAACAGAGGATTTTGTTGTTAAAAGCGCAAGCGTAGATGAAGCCCTGCCGAGCGGTATTGAGCCGTGCGAGGCGGTTTTGTATCTTTCAAGAATCAAGGCAGAGCCGTTTAAAAGCGAAAATGATATTGTTATCGGTGCAGACACGGTTGTTGCCCTCGGAAATGAAATTTTGGGCAAGCCCGAAAATGATGAGGACGCCGCCCGTATGCTTAAAATGCTAAGCGGAAAAGAACACAATGTTTTCACGGGTGTAACCGTTATTAAAAACGGAAAAAGCAGGTCTTTTTACGAAAAAACGGCGGTTAAGTTTTTCGATCTAACAGAGGATGAAATAAACGCCTATGTTGCAACGGGCGAGTGCTCGGATAAGGCAGGCGCATACGGAATACAGGGCAAAGGCTCGCTTCTTGTTGAAAAAATAACGGGGGATTATTTCAATGTTGTCGGTCTTCCTGTCGCAAGATTATACAGAGAGTTGAAATTTTAGGCATTATCGCACAAATATTTTGAAAAAGATTGTTTATTTTGCCGAAAAATCGGATATTTTAGTCTTGAAACACAATTAAAAAAATGATATAATATACACATGATTGGACGGTTTTATACATAAACCGTTTTGCGGACTATCAGAAAATAAAGGGAGTGAGGTTATGGCAGCAGATTTGCATTGCCACACAAAGCTGAGCGACGGCTCGGTGGGCATTGAAGATTTAATAGTTATAGCGCAGAAAAGCGGAATAGACACTATCGCCATAACAGACCATGACTGCCTTGCCGGAACGGTAAGAGGTCAGGTAATAGGTAAGCGCTACGGTGTAACGGTTATTCCGGGCGTTGAAATTTCTGCTTTTGATTTTGAAGCAGGCAAAAAGGTTCATATAATATCTTATCTTGCGGATTCGCCAAACAGGCTTGAAGGTATTTGCAAGCGCACCTCTGTTGCAAGAAAACGCGCAGGGCAGATAATGATGCTTAAAGTTGCAAGCCGTTTTCCGATTACCTCGGATTTCATTATCAGCCACGCCTCAGGCTCAACAAACCTTTTTAAGCAGCATATTATGCACGCACTTATGGATGCAGGCTACACGGATAAGATTTTCGGCGATTTGTTCCACGCTCTTTTTGATGAAAAGAGCGAAACCAATGTTCTTGCGCCAACGAAATATCCCAGCGTTCAGGAGGTTATTGATGAAATTCACGGCGCAGGCGGAATAGCGGTTCTTGCGCATCCTGCAAAGTTCAATAACTTTGATGAAATTGATAAGTATATTTCAATGGGGCTTGACGGCATAGAGGTTTGGCATCCGTCTGCCGATGATGAAGCAATCGAAAAATTATCACAAATTTGCAAAAAAAATAAAATTCTGCTCACGGGAGGCTCGGATTTTCACGGGATTTACGGCGATAAAACAGTAACGCTCGGCTCTTGCACAACTCCGCAGGAGCATCTTGATAAGCTTCTCGGCTATAAAGCAAAGAAGAAAAGAGCTCAGCGCCGTGCCGAAAAGGAAGCGGCAGCGCAGGCAGAAGCAAACGCATAGGGTAACGGTAGTAATCCGAACCCGTCAAAAATGCAGTATTAAAGCGATATTTGTCGCTTTCACTGTTGCCTTGCTTAAAATCAAAACGCTTTGGATTTTCCAAGGCGTTTTTTGTTTATTTTATTGACAATGATTTTCAATTGTTTATAATTTATATAGTAGTATTAAAGGGGTTTTAAATATGAAAAACAGCGTTGCAAAAACACCGCCTCTCGGCTGGAACAGTTGGGATTGCTTCGGCGCGGCGGTAACCGAAAAGCAGTTAAAGGAAAATGCCGATTATATGGCGAAAAATTTAAAGCAATTCGGTTGGGAGTATATTGTTTGCGATATTCAGTGGTATGAGCCTAACGCACACAGCAACGATTATAATAATTTTACTCGCTTAAACACGGATGAATACGGCAGACTTCTTCCTGCCGAAAACCGCTTCCCGAGCGCAAAGGGCGGTAAGGGCTTTAAGCCGATTGCAGATTATTGCCATTCGCTCGGTCTTAAATTCGGCATACATATTATGAGGGGCATACCCCGTCAGGCAGTTCACGAAAATCTGCCCATAAAAAACAGTAAATATACCGCAAGAGATGCCGCTCATCATTTTTCGGTTTGCGCGTGGAACACGGATATGTACGGCTGTCAAAACAACGAAGCCGCGCAGGCGTATTATGATTCAATTTTTGAGCTATATGCCGCGTGGGGTGTTGATTTCATCAAGTGCGATGATATATGCGTAACGGAATTTCGCCAATGGGATAATCCCTATTCCGCATATTATGAGGTTGAAATGATAAGGCGCGCAATTGATAAATGCTCTCGTGATATGGTGCTTTCGCTTTCTCCCGGTCCTGCGCATATTGAAAATGCCGCTCATCTGCGCCAAAATGCAAATATGTGGCGTATGACGGGCGACTTTTGGGATGAATGGAGCAAGCTGCACGAAATGTTTGATAAATGCCTTTTGTGGCAGAATGAAACGGGCAATCATTCGTGGCCCGATTGCGATATGCTCCCGCTCGGCGTTCTTGCAAAAAATGCACCCTGCCACGGCAGTGCAAACAGAAAAACGAACTTCACAAAGCCCGAGCAGATAACAATGATGACGCTTTGGGGCATTTTCAAAAGTCCGCTTATGATGGGCGGAAATATGCCCGAAAACGATGAATGGACCTTATCTCTTTTAACAAACAGGGAATATCTTGAAATGCATTCTAATTCCTTTGGCGCTCATCAGCACAGCAGAGAAGAAAAAAACAATCAGGGCACGGTTGCTTGGATTTCAAACGGCAACGCCTGTAAGTATCTTGCGGTTTTCAACACATGCGATAAGGAAAAAAGTGTTTCGTTTAATCTTTCCGAAATTCTTATGCCCGATACAAAGTATAACCTGCTTGAAATTTGGAGCGGAGAAACGCAAACGGCTCAAAACAAATTCAAAATGAGCATTGAGCCGCACGGCGCAAGGCTATACAAAATAACTCAATAAAGCAAAAAAACGCTTCGGAGAAAAAATTCTTCGAAGCGTTTTATCTTTATTTATATATTATATGTCATAACCGTTTGGAAAAATTGCGTGTTTAAATATTGCCTTGCGTAGCCTGTTTCAAAGCCGCATTCCTCAAAAACGGGAACAAATCTTTTTGAAAAGGTTTCGTAAGCAAGCACAAATTTTTCCTCTTTCGCCCTTTTTACAGCCGCTGAAATAACCTCCTTCAGCTCGGAAACGGGTGTTTCTGCGCAGGCATAAATTGTTAGCAACCGTTTGTCCATCTGCTCGGGAATAACAATATTTATAATATCCTGAACAATTTCCTGATGATTAAGAATGTTGTAGGAAAATCTGCTTCTTATCAGCCCAAAGCTTTTTTTGCCGTAAAATTTATACTTAAATTCATCGGGATTTTCAAGAACACCTAAAACATTATTGCCCGAGGAGAGTATTATTTGAGAATTTTCCTGCCATTTGTTTAAATAATAAGCAAAATATTTTTCCGCAAAGTCCTCTCTTTTTGATTTAACAGGGCAGAAAAACATAAAAATCGGCTCTTTTACAAACAACTTGGCAAACTTCGGCGCAAGCGCTGTTATATTCTGTTTTTTAGTGCTTTCGTTATTCATAAATGCCTCTATTCATTGCCAAACAAATAAATAATTTCTGTAAATATATTATATATTATTTGCAATGCGTTTCAATATAAAAGCGGGAAAATTAACAAAATAGACAAAATTAGATTATTCTGCTTTCAGAGGGGACTCCGCTCTTTTTTGTTTGCTAACTATAACGGCAAACATAATTGCGGAAAGCACAACGCAGATAAGGTCTGCCGCCGGCTGAGCGTAAATAATTCCGTCAAACGCAAAAATCCTGTTCATTATAATTACAACGGGCAGAAAAATAAGTCCCTGCCTGCCGAGCGAAAGAACAAGGCTCGGAACGGGCTTTCCCATTCCCTGAAATGCAAAGTTAAACGCAAACATTATTCCGATAAACGGCCCCGTAATAATCAGCGCTCTTAAAATTTTTACTCCGTATTCCGTAACAAGCGGGTCGTTTTCTCCGTTAAATAAATTAATAATCGAGCTTGTGAATATAAAATATAAAACCGATAAAATTGTTCCGAAAATAACCGTGCAAAGAATGGTAAATTTGATTGTTCCTTTAAGTCTTTTAATGTTTTTTGCGCCGAAGGAATATCCTATAAGAGGCTGAATACCCATACCCATTCCCATCTGAACGAAAACGATAAGCATATTAACCTTCATTGCAATTCCAAGCGCCGCAACAGCCGCCTCGCCGTAATCCTTCATAAGATTATTAAGAATTATGTTTGAAAGGCTCATAAGAATATTGTTTATCGCCGCAGGAACGCCTATTGGAATAACATTTGACGCAATTCTGTCTCCTGCGTAAAATCGCTTTGGATTGCAGGATAAAATGGAGTTACCTCTGATAAGATAAAAGGCATAGTAAACAACAGATGCAAGATTTCCTATAACGGTTGCTATTGCCGCTCCGCCGACTCCCATATCGAAAATCAAAATCATAACGGGGTCAAGAATGATATTTGTTACTGTTCCTATCATCATTCCTATCATGGATTCCTTGGCGGCACCCTCTCCTCTTATGAGGTTGCTTGCCGTTATTGAGGTAACGATAAGCGGACCGCCGAGCGCAATATATTTTAAATAATCTCTTGAATATTCGCTGACTGCTCCTGCGGAAGCACCCAAGCCGCTAACAAGCGGATTTATGAAAATAAGAATAAGCGAAAGCAAAAGAACTCCTGCGCCTATTGATGAAAAAACGCAAAAGGAGCTTATCTGCTTAACCTTTTCTCTTTTTCCCGCTCCGAGTGAGCGTGAAATATATGCCGAGCCGCCAACGCCGAATATGTTTCCGAACGCAACGAAAAACAGAAAAACGGGCATGGTTATTGACACTGCGGCGGTTGCGTTTGTGTCTTCCATAAGGCTGACAAAATATGTGTCTGCCATATTATAAATAACATTAACTATATTAGAAAGAACGCAGGGCAGTGCAAGCGCCGCAACTGCTTTCGGAATAGGGTATGATGCGAATATTTTTTCTCTTTTTTCCTTTGAAGCCATTTTTTCCTCTCTTATATATACTTTGAAAGCTCGGCAAGCTCCTCAATTGAAAAGCTCTCCGCGCGGTCTCTTTCGCTTCTGCCTATTTCTTTAAGTGCCGCGCCTGCCTGTTCCTTTGAAATGCCGAGACTGTTTGAAAGGCAGTTTGCGGCAGTTTTTCTTCTTTGTGAGAAAACCGCCTTAACGATTTTAAAGAAATGCTCCTCATTTTCAACCTTAACGGGAGGCTCGTCTCTTAATGTGAGCCGTATAACTGCACTGTCAACCTTCGGCTGAGGGATAAACGAGGAACGGTCAACGCCGAAAAGAGTTTGCGCTTCGGCATAATAATTAACGGCAACGGTCAGCGCTCCGCTTTCCTTGGAGCCAACCTCGGCGGTCAGCCTGTCTGCCGCCTCCTTTTGCACCATAACAACTGCTTCGTCAATATTCGCCTTGCTTTCAAGCAGCTTCATTATTATCGGCGAGGTTATATAATACGGCAGATTTGCACACACCTTAACTCTTTCAAAGCCGTTAAATTTTTCTTCAATAAGCGCGTTAAGGTCCGTTTTAAGGAAATCTCCCTCAACAAGCTCAAGATTATTAAATTCTCCAAGCGTTTCGTTTAAAACGGGGAAAAGCCGCCTGTCAAGCTCAATGCAAACAACCTTGCCCGCCGTTTTGCAAAGCTCCTTAGTCAGCACGCCCACTCCTGCGCCGATTTCGATAACTCCCGTTTTTTCGTCTGCATTAAGGCTTTCTGCCATTGCAGGACATATATCGGGATTAACTATGAAATTTTGCCCAAGTGCTTTTGAAAAGGTAAAGCCGTGGCGTTTAAGTATTGCGCAAACGGTGTTGTAATCGCATAAATTCATAATAGACCTCCCGATAAAATTATTTCCGATTCAATCGGGTATTTTAACATATAGTTGTAAATTTTACAATATTATTATTGACATTTATATTTTATGTGATAAAATAACTGTTAGCCGCCTAATGTTAGTCGGCTTAATAATATTTATTTTTCAAACGGAGTGAGGCACAGTGAACGGAAAAAGGCATCATAGTCCGCCACCGAGAGGAATGATTGGGCCAAGAGTTAATTATCTTTCAAAATTTATAAGAAAAAAGCTCAATCAGGCAATTTCGGAGCAGGGGCTCTTCTCCGGGCAGGAGGAAATTCTTTTTAAAGTTATAGATAACGAGGGTATAACTCTCGGGGAATTAGCCGATATTCTCGGTGTGGCGGTTGCAACGGCAAGCGTTTCCGT
>JALEZT010000001.1 GCA_022772725.1 Eubacterium sp. | reverse complement strand
ACAGTCATTAAAAAGCTTATGGCTGTTGAAACTGTCATCAAAATCATCATTATTTTTGCTTTTGCATATTCCTGCTCTGTTAAGCCTTTATCAAAAACAAAACTGAGATTAAAGGAAAAGAAAATCCCGATAACAAGAGCTAAAAAAGCAATAACCGTAAACACAAGGAAAAACAACGAATTAAAGCTATTAATTTTCCCTTGCTCATTTTTAACCTTATAACCCGAATAAAATTTGATATATGAGCTTGAAAATCCGAGATTAAGCAAATCGAGCAGTCCGATAAAGGAGAAAACCGTTCCGTAAAGTCCATATTCATTTTGACCTAAAAGCCTAATCATTATGGGCGTATATATGAGACTTGCAACAGCATTTAAAGCAATCTGTGCATACGACAGAACAGCCCCTGCCTTCCTTTCTGTTGATTTTGCCAAATTTCGAGTTCTCACTTAACATCCTCCGTAAAATCAATTTTTATATTAGCTTTGAAAACAATTTCGGACAAGCCGATAAAATCACTGCGGCAACCCTTTGCTTAAATGAAAAGCGACTGCCGAAAAGAATTTCTTTTTTATAATCTAAAATTTCGCTTCTTAAAGCATTAAAATAGGAATTATATAAATTCAAATCCTCACACTTGCAAAGGCGTGTGAGCAAGGCGAAAACCGTTCTTATATGTCTCCACACGGCAGAGGAATATAACTCATTATCTGAGCATTCCTGCACGATTTTTTTGGTTATGAGATAGTTTTTTACTCTGTCCTCCGTTAAATAGGCGGTTGTTGAGGAATTACCGCTGTTTTGAACATAATGGTAAAAGCCGTTTTCAACGCCTGCAAGGCAGGTGCATTTTTTTAAAATTTCGTAATTAAAAAGCTGATCCTCGCCGTATTTAACGGATGGGTCAAAGCGTGTTTTTCCTATAACCGATTTTTTAATAAGCTTTGCGCACGCCTCGGGGCGAATTTCATCTGAAATATAGGCATTGAGAAGCTCGTTGTTTTTATTTGTATAGACCTTATTATTAAACGGAATTTTTGATATTTCCTGCCCGTTTTCTTCAAAGGTAAAGCCGCAGACAACAACCTCGGCTTTTGCTTTTTCAGCCGTTTTCATCATTGCTTCAAGCATATTTGCTTCAATAAAATCATCACTGTCTGCAAAGGTTACATATTCTCCCAAGCAAATATCAAGAGCCGTATTTCTTGCCGAGGAAACTCCGCCGTTTTCCTTATGTATAACCTTTATTCTGCCGTCCTTTTTTGCCCATTCATCGCATATTTGAGGGCAGTTATCGGGCGAGCCGTCATCAACAAGAATTATTTCCAAATTCTTATATGTTTGATTAACAATGCTTTCAACGCATTTATCAAGATATTTTTCCGCCTTATAAACGGGAACGATAACCGAAATTAAATCACACATAAAAATACTTCCCCTTTATTCAGCCAAGAATTTTTACAACGGTTTTATATAAAGCCGGACTTAAACAAAGCAATCGGAGCATAAAGTATTTTTTTGTGCCGACGATTTCGGTCAATTGCTTTTTCCCGTTAAACATCTTAAACGCCCTGCGGTATTTTTCAAGCAGAGCTTTTTTTAAATTTGAATTTTTTGAATTGCTGTTTTCCAGGCAGAGATACGCACCTCGCAAGCGCAAAATATATTCTGCCACCGTGTTAAAATAAACATCCTCCATTTGAAGTGATTTAAACAAATCAAAACGCTCTTCAAGAATGCCTATATAAATTAAATGAGAATCCTCTGAAAACTCCTTATTCATAACGCTTCCGCTATGCTCAATATAATAATGATATAACGCCTCGTTAACAACTGCAATTTTTTCAACCTTTTGATATAAATACGGCAAAACGGCTTCATCCTCGCACATTCCGAGAGCTGGAAAACGAATATCCTGCCATATTTCTTTTTTATATAATTTATTCGGAATAATGCAATGAGCATAATTTGCCCCGTAAATATTCAAAAAGCAATCATAAGGAGTAATCACGGGCGCATCGGAAGGCACCTTATTTTCCTTTAAGAAATTATAGTTTTCATCAACCTCATCATTTGCGCAGATGGATATATCTGCCCCGTTAGACTGTAAAGCATTATATAATTTATCAATCATATTCAGTTCTATATAATCATCGCTGTCAACAAAGCCGATATAATCGCCCGAAGCAATATCAAGGGCGGCATTTCGAGCCATTGCCGCTCCGCCGTTTTCCTTATGTATAACCTTTATTCTGCCGTCCTTTTTTGCCCATTCATCGCACATTTCTGGGCAGTTATCGGGCGAGCCGTCATCAACAAGAATGATTTCTAAATTCTTATATGTTTGATCAACTATGCTTTCAACGCATTTATCAAGATATTTTTCACTTTTATAAACTGGAACAATAACGCTGATTAAATGACTCATCTCAATTTCTCCCTGATTAATGCAATTATATGAAAAAGAGTTGGAAAGGCATACATAATTTTAACTGCTTTGCTGCTTGATATTTTTCTGCATTTTTCATACGCCTGCTTCAAGAGAATTTTATTCTCGGCTGACGGAGTGTAACACTTAACGCATTTAAAGAAATCGCTTCTTGCAAAAGCGGAAATCTGACCGTTATATTCAGTTATTCCCCGATTATTGAAAAAGCAATAATGGTCATAATCCGCACTTACGCAATCGGCAAACCTTTTAACCGTTTGAGTTCTCATAATGCTTCCCTGATGAACCACATAGCAATACTTATATTCGGGCGAAAAAACTGCTTTTACACACCTTGAATAAATCATCGGTGCCAATGTCCAATCCTCAAAAACTCTTCCTTGCGGAAAACGCAAATCATCAAAAAGAGAACGCTTGTATATCTTATTCCACAATGAAACAAGCTCTCCCTTGCAGGAGGAGAAAAATTCACTTAAAAGCTCTTTGCCGGCAAGGCTTTTTTCAGCGTTACCGTAATTATTGCTTTTGGCATACTCCCCTGTTTTCTCATCAAGCGTTTTAAAAGAGCAAAAGGATATATCAGCTGAATTTTCAGCTAAATTATCATAAAGAAATTCATAAAAATCATTTTCGATAAAATCATCGCCGTCAACAAAGCCGATATATTCGCCTGACGAATTATCAAGACCTGCGTTTCTTGCCGAGGAAACACCGCCGTTTTCCTTATGTATAACCTTAATTCTGCCGTCCTTTTTTGCCCATTCATCGCATATTTGAGGGCAGTTATCAGGCGAGCCGTCATCAACAAGAATGATTTCCAAATTCTTATATGTTTGATTAACAATGCTTTCAACGCATTTATCAAGATATTTTTCACTTTTATAAACGGGAACTATAACGCTTATTAGTGGCTTCATAATTACCTCCCGATAAATTTACA
>JALEZT010000191.1 GCA_022772725.1 Eubacterium sp. | reverse complement strand
CTTTAAGTTTTGAAGGAGCCTTAAATCATTTGAAAACTTACAGCAGGACTGTGCAATAAGAGCAAGGCAGTTGCAAACAATAGTGTCAAGCTTTCTTGCGTATGTTTGTCCGCTGACGGGGAAGCACGCCTTAAATCCCATTTTTTCGGCAATTTTTCTGTCAAGCTCCTTGCACTTTTCGTGGTCGCCGTTAAAAAGCTCAAGGAAGGATGCCTGCGTTCCCGTTGTTCCCTTTGAGCCGAGAAGCATAAGAGTGTCGAGCACATGCTCAACCTCCTGATAATCGAGAACAAGATCCATAAGCCAAAGAGTTGCTCTTTTGCCTACCGTTGTTGGCTGTGCAGGCTGAAAATGAGTGAAGCCGAGGCACGGCATATCCTTATATTCATCTGCAAATTTTGCAACGCCTGCAATGGCATTAACAAGCTTTTTCTTAATCAGCAAAAGCGCCTCGCGCATTGTGATAACATCTGTGTTATCGCCAACATAGCAGCTCGTTGCGCCGAGATGGATAATCGGCTTTGCGTTCGGGCACTGGTCGCCGTAGGCGTGAACATGGCTCATAACATCGTGGCGGAACTTCTTTTCATATTCCTGCGCCGCCTCGTAATTAATATCATCTGCGTGAGCTTTAAGCTCTTCTATTTGTTCCTCGGTTACATTAAGACCGAGCTCGTGCTCTGCCTCTGCAAGAGCAATCCAAAGCTTTCTCCAGGTTTTAAATTTAAAATCGGGAGAATAGATATACTGCATTTCCTTGCTTGCATAGCGAGCATTGAAAGGCGAATTATATGTGTTATTAGGCATATTATTCAAGTCCCGTCCTTTTCATCATTTCGGCATAAGCGTCTTCAACTCCGCCGAGGTCGCGGCGGAAGCGGTCCTTATCGAGCTTTTCGTGAGTATTGATATCCCAGAAGCGACAGGTATCGGGGCTGATTTCATCAGCAAGAACGATAGTGCCGTCTGCGGTTTTACCGAATTCAAGCTTAAAGTCAATAAGCTCAACACCGATTGAAGCAAAATACTCTTTAAGAACATCATTAACCTTAAATGCCATTTCCTTTATTGTGTCAACCTCTTCTCTTGTTGAGAAGCCGCAGGAGATTGCGTGATATTCGGAAATAAGCGGATCGTCAAGCTCATCGCATTTATACGAAAATTCAATAGACGGAGCAACAAAATCCATTCCCTCTTCAAGTCCTAATCTTTTGCATATAGAGCCTGCCGCACGGTTTCTGATGATAACCTCGAGCGGAACAATTGTTACTCTTTTAACCGCTGTTTCACGGTCTGAAAGCTCCTTAACAAAATGAGTGGGAACTCCCTTTGCTTCAAGAATCTGCATAAGATAGTTGGACATTTTGTTGTTTACAACACCCTTGCCCGCAATTGTGCCCTTTTTCTTGCCGTTAAAGGCAGTTGCGTCGTCCTTGTAATCAACAATAACAATTTCGGGATCATCCGTTGCCCAAACCTTTTTTGCTTTTCCTTCATATAACTGCTCTGTTTTTGTCATTTCAACATCCTCCGATATATTTAATTTTTATTATTTGCCGTAAACAGATTTAATTCTTTCAACCGCTTCAATTGTTTTTTCGTAATTACCGAAGGCGGTTAATCTGAGATAGCCCTCGCCGCTCTTGCCGAAGCCCGAGCCGGGAGTGCCAACAACCTGGCACTTATCAAGCAGGTCGTCAAAAAATTCCCAAGAGGTCATATTATCGGGAGTTTTAAGCCAAACATAAGGCGAATTAACTGCGCCGTAGCAGGTGAAGCCTGCTTCTGTTAGCGTGTCAAAAATAACCCTTGCATTTCTTTGATAATAAGCAATAGTTTCTTTTGTTTGCTTCTTTCCCTCTTCGCTGTAAACAGCCTCTGCCGCTCTTTGAGTTATATAGCTTACACCATTAAACTTTGTTGCCTGACGGCGAGCCCAGAACTGATTAAGGCTTGCGCCCTCAAAAACAAGCTCCTTGGGAACAACTGTGTAGCCGCAACGAACGCCCGTAAAGCCTGCTGTTTTAGAGAATGAGCGAAGCTCGATTGCGCATTTCTTTGCGCCCTCTATTTCATAAATTGATTTCGGCGAATCGTCTGTTATAAACGCCTCATAAGCCGAATCAAAAAGAATCAGCGAATTATGTTCAAGTGCAAAATCAACCCACTTTTTCAACTGCTCCTTTGAAGCGGTCATACCCGTTGGGTTATTCGGGAAGCAGAGATAAATAACATCGGGAATTTCCGTTGGAATTTCCGGCATAAAGTTATTCTCCTCAGTGCAGGGCATATAAATTATATCCGTTCTGCCGCTCATAACATTTGAATCAAGATAAACGGGATAAACGGGATCGCAGATTGCAACCTTATTATCCGTGCTGAAAATATCGCCGATATTTCCGCAGTCTGACTTTGCGCCGTCCGAAAGGAAAATTTCGTCCTTTGCAATATCAACGCCTCTTGCCTCATAATCGTTTTTCTGAATTGCTTCAAGGATGAAATCATAGCCATACTCCGGCGGATAGCCTCTGAATGTTGCTTCATCAGCCATTTCATCTACCGCCTTGTGCATAGCCTCAATAACGGCAGGCACAAGCGGCTTTGTTACATCGCCGATTGAAAGGCGGATAACCTCTTTATCGGGATGTGCTGCCTGATATTCCCTTTGCTTTCTTGCAACTGTTGAAAACAGATAAGAGCTTTCAAGCTTTAAAAAGTTGCTGTTAATCTTCATAGTATTTTAATCCTCCTGTTTTATTGCAATTTATTTAAATCAATCTCTCCGCTGAAAACATATTCGGCAGGTCCTGTCATAAAGACGCTGTCGCCCTCGTTTCCGCTCCAAGAAATTTCAAGGTCGCCGCCGAGAAGATGAACCGTTACCTCATTATCGGCAATGCCGTTTAGTATTGCGGCGACAACAGTTGCACAGGTGCCCGTTCCGCAGGCAAGTGTTTCGCCGGTGCCCCTTTCCCAAACACGCATTTCAATACTTTTTCTGCTTTGAACAAAAGCAAATTCAGCGTTAACCCTTCTCGGAAAGACGGAATCGTGTTCAAAGAGAGGTCCGTATTTTTCAAGCTCAAATTCCCTTGGGCTTTTATCAATAAACATAACGGCGTGCGGATTGCCCATTGAAACGCAGGTCATTGAAAAATCCCTTTCGCCGACTGTTATTTTTTCATTAATAACCTTTTCCTTATCGCTTAAAACGGGAATTTCATCTGCTTTAAGAATGGGTGCTCCCATATCAACCTTAACGAGAGAAACATTTCCCGAATTGTCAAGAATAAGGCTTATATATTTAACCTTTCCCATTGATTCGATTGTAAATTCGCTTGATGAGGTATAGCCCTTATCATAAACAAGCCTTGCAACGCATCTTATTGCATTGCCGCACATCTCTGCGCGTGAGCCGTCGGGATTATACATAACCATTTCAAAATCGGCAATTTTGCCCTTTTTGATAAGAATTAATCCGTCTGCACCTATTCCGAAGTGGCGGTCTGAAAGCTTAATTGCCGCTTCGCTTTCATTTTCAATAATTTCCTGCATACAGTCAACATATATATAATCGTTGCCGCAGCCGTGCATTTTAGTAAATTTCATACAGAGGCACTGCCTTTCACATTGTTTTAGATATAAAAATTAAGCAAAGCCGTCAAGGATATCCATTGCAACGGCAGACATTTTTTTGCCTGTTTTCATACTTTCGCTTTGGAGAAGCTTATGCGCCTGCATTTCGCTTATTCCCTTTGAAGCCATAAGTGCCTGCTTTGCTTTGCTTATATAGCCTTCCTCATCGGTGCTTCTTCTTGTAAAGCTTGATTTGCTCTGTGCAAGAATTGCAACCGTTTGAAGAAACTCCGCTCTGTCGATAGGAAGCGGAAGCGTTATCATATTTCCCATATACTGCTCGGAGCCGTTTTTTGAAAGAGCTATTATATCAAAGCCCTGGGGAACCTGCTCTGCCAAATCTGCCGAGCTCATATCCCTCATAAGAAACGGACAAACAATAACGCCCTTTTGCTTTGCCTGCGCAATTTCAAGCGCGGAGGAGCCGAGCGCACAAATATGCGAAACGTGAAAGCCGCTTTTTTCGATAAGCGCTCTGATGGACAAAGCTGTTTCCTTAACCGGATAAACAACTATTATATCCTTCATACGCTCACCTCTTTGCCCTGAGAAGCGGTTCACACCGTATCAGTTAAATTATGTTAATAATTATAGCATATTTATATATATTCAATCAATAGTAAAAATAAATTAAAAATTAATAAGAAAATTGTTTGTCAAGCAGAAGTTTTGATTTATTTTTACCAAAAATTTTGGATATTTTGCAACAATTTGCACAAATATTGCTTTTTTATAAAAAATTCTTGTAACAAACTAACCAAAAAACACTTGAATAATACATAATAAGATGATACAATATGTATAAGAATATGCCAAGCTGCGTAAAAAAGGCATATATTATTGTTTTTTCAGTGAAAGGGAGATGAGAAAGATTCTATGGAAATAAAGAAAGAATATGAATTTCCGATTTATCTTTTTAATAAAGGCGAAAATTACAGGGCATACGAGTTTTTCGGCGTTCATAAAATAAAAGAGGGCACTTATGCTTTTCGCGTTTGGGCGCCGCACGCTGTTTCCGTTTCCGTTGAGGGAGATTTCAACGGCTGGGATATTGAGGCAAACTATATGCTTCCGATTGCAAACGGCATTTGGGAAGGTATTATAGAGGGCGTTAATGTTTACGACTGCTATAAATATGTTATAAGAACAAGAAGCGGAAGGCTCGTTCACAAGGCAGACCCCTACGGAGTTCACTGCGAAACCAGACCGGGCACGGCTTCAAAGGTTTACGAGCTTGACGATTATAAATGGAACGATAAAAAATGGATTAAAGAGCAAGGCAAGGGAAGCGTTCTTGAAAAGCCCGTAAATATTTATGAAATACATTTCGGCTCGTGGAAGCAGCACGAAAACGGAGACTACCTTTCATACAGGGAAATGGCTGACGAGCTTATCCCCTATGTTTGTGATATGGGATACACCCATATAGAAATGATGCCGATTATGGAATATCCGTTTGACGGCTCTTGGGGATATCAGGTTACGGGATATTTCGCTCCCACCTCTCGCTACGGTATTCCCGAGGACCTTATGTATTTTGTTGACAAATGCCATCAGGCAGGAATCGGTGTTATACTTGACTGGGTGCCTGCTCATTTCCCGAAGGACGCTCACGGACTTTATGAATTTGACGGAGAGCCGCTTTATGAATACAGCGATATGAAAAAGGGCGAGCACAAGGAATGGGGCACAAGAGTTTTTGATTACGGCAAAAACGAGGTTAAAAGCTTTCTTATCTCCTCCGCCATGTATTGGGCAGACAAATACCATTTTGACGGACTGCGTGTTGACGCCGTTGCCTCAATGCTTTATCTTGATTACGGCAGAGATGCGGGACAATGGACCCCGAATAAGGACGGCGGAAACGAAAACTACGAGGCAGTTGACTTTTTCAGACAGCTTAATTCGGCTATGTTTAAAGAGCACCCATCAATTATGATGATTGCAGAGGAATCAACCGCTTGGCCGATGATAACAATGCCGACCGACATAGGCGGACTTGGCTTTAACTTCAAGTGGAATATGGGCTGGATGAACGATATGCTCCGCTACACCTCGCTTGACCCGCTTTTCAGAAAAGGCAACCACAACTGCATAACATTCAGCTTCTTCTATGCTTTTTCGGAAAACTTTATTTTGCCGATAAGCCACGACGAGGTTGTTCACGGAAAATGCAGCTTACTTAACAAAATGCCCGGCGAATATGATATGAAATTTGACGGAATGAGGCTGTTTTTATCATATATGATGGCTCATCCCGGCAAAAAGCTTTTGTTTATGGGTCAGGAATTCGGACAGTTTAAGGAATGGGCTTACGAAGAGGGGCTTGACTGGCTTCTTCTTGATTACGACAAACACAAAAAGCTTGCAGATTTCTCAAAAACGCTTAATCATTTCTATAAAGAGCATCCTGAGCTTTGGGAAATTGATTACAGCTGGGAAGGCTTCAGCTGGATTTCAAGCGACGATAATGCAAACTCAACGATTGCATTCCGCAGAATCAGCAAGAGCGGAAAAGAAATTATAGGACTTTTCAACTTCACTCCGAACGAGCATACGGATTACAAAATCGGAGTTCCCGAGCCCGGAAAATATAAGGTTATATTTGATTCAAACCTTAAAAAATTCGGCGGAAGCAAGGCAAAGCTTTCGGGAACATACAAAACAACCAAAAAGGCAATGCACGGCTTTGACCAAAGCATTTCGGTTAAGGTTGGAGGTCTTAACGCATTGTTTATTGAAAAAATATAAAGGTTTAATAAACAGGGAGGAATTTTTATGGCTCATAAATCAAATGTTGTTGCAATGCTTCTTGCAGGCGGTCAGGGAAGCCGTCTCGGAGTTCTTACCAAGAAAATTGCAAAGCCTGCCGTTCCTTACGGCGGAAATTACCGCATTATAGATTTCCCTCTTTCAAACTGTGTTAACAGCGGTATATACACAGTAGGCGTTTTAACACAATATCCGCCCCTTGAGCTAAACGATTATCTCGGAAACGGTCAGCCTTGGGATTTAGACAGGCAAAACGGCGGAGTTCATGTTCTTTCTCCTTACGAGGCAATCGGAGGAGCGGAATGGTATAAGGGCACCGCAAACGCAATTTACCAAAACATTAATTTTATTGAGAAATATGACCCGGAATATGTTGTTGTTCTTTCAGGCGACCATATTTATAAAATGAATTACGCCAAGATGATTGATTTCCACAAGAAAAACAACGCCGCCTGCACAATCGCCGTGCTTGAAGTTCCGTGGGAGGAGGCTTCGCGCTTCGGTATTCTTGCAACAGATGAAAACGATAAAATCTATGAATTTGCAGAGAAGCCCGCGCAGCCGAAATCAAACAAGGCTTCAATGGGCGTTTATGTGTTCAGCTGGGACAAGTTAAAGCATTATCTTATTCAGGATGAAAACACCGAGGGCTCTTCAAACGATTTCGGTAAAAACATTATTCCCACAATGCTTGACGCAGGCGAAAGAATGTTTGCATTCCCGTTTAAGGGCTACTGGAAGGATGTTGGCACAATCGACTCTCTTTGGGAGGCAAATCTTGATATAATCAATCCTAATGTTGACCTTGATTTGAGCGACCCGAGCTGGAAGATTTACAGTAGAAATCCCGTTAGTCCGCCTCACTATATCGGAAAGAATGCAAAGGTTGAAAACTCCTCTGTTTCCGAAGGATGTGAAATTGAGGGCAATGTGGATTACAGTGTTATTTTCAGCAATGTAACAATTGAAGAGGGCGCTGATGTCAGATACAGCGTTATTATGCCGGGAACGGTTATCAAAAAGGGCGCAAAGGTTTACTATTCAATAGTTGCGGAAAACGCAGTTGTTGAGGAAAACGCCAAGATAGGTGAAATTCCCGAGATGCTTGAAAAGCCTGAGGAATGGGGCATTGCCGTTATCGGCTCTGACGCAAGAATAACCGCAGGAAAGCAAATCGAACCGGGCGTTATGATAAAATCAGGCGAGGAGGTATGAGAGCTATGAACGGAAAAAAGGTTTTAGGTATTATTTTTGCAAATATTCACGAAGAAACACTTGATAGCTTAACCGCTATGAGAACTATGGGCTCCGTTCCTTTCTGTTCGAGATACAGACTTATTGATTTTCCGCTTTCTAATATGGTTGAAAGCAATGTAACAAAGGTTGGCGTTATAACAAACGCAAATTTCCAATCGCTTATGGACCATGTTGGCACGGGAAAGCCTTGGGATTTAAGCAGAAAAAATGACGGACTCTTCATTCTGCCTCCGTTTAATGTTGGCAGTGCGGCTATGTGGGGCAACAGAATTGACGCAATTTACGGCAATATGGGCTTTCTTGAACAAAGCAATCAAACCTATGTTGTTATGAGCGACTGCAACAATGTTTTATCTCTTGACTACAAAGCACTTTTCAACGCTCACGAGGCTTCGGGTGCAGACATAACGGTTGTTGGCGTTAAGGCTCCTATGCCTGACAAAATCAGCTCTATCCTTTGCTTTGATAAGGTTGAGGCAGACGGCAGAATTACCGAAATGAGCCTTGACAGACAGGCAGACGGCGATGTTTTCCACAGTGTTAATATTGTTATTATGAAAAAATATCTGCTTGAATCGCTTATTACAACCGCACATTCAAAGAATGAAATTTCATTCCAAAGAAATGTTCTTATGGCTAATGCCAAGGATTTAAAGATTTATGCTTATGACGCAACAGACAGCTTCGTTGGCACAATCTCCTCCGTTCAGGCATATTACGATGTTTCAATGAAGATTCTTGAAAAGGAAAACCGCACTAAACTGTTCAGCAAGGACTTCCCCATTTACACAAAGGAAAGAGACGATATGCCCTCTCTTTACGGCATTGAATCTGAATCAAGCAATTCCCTTGTTGCAGACGGTTGTATCATTGACGGAACAGTTGAAAATTCAATAATTTTCAAGGGCGCAAAGGTTGCCAAGGGCGCAGTTGTTAAAAATTCTATTCTTATGCAGGATACGGTTGTGGGCGAAAACGCAAAGCTTAACTGCGTTATAGCCGATAAGGATGTAAGCATCAAAAACGGCGTTGAGCTTTCGGGCGCTCCCACCTTCCCTGTTACTCTTTCAAAGGGAACAAGAATTTAGAAAGGGTTGTGAAAAATTATGAAAGTTTTATATGTTGCTTCCGAGGCTAATCCATGGATGGCCTCAGGCGGCTTGGGAGATGTTGCCGGCTCGCTTCCCATTGCTCTTCGCAAAAGATTAATCGGATGCAGAGTTGTTATGCCTCTTTATGACTCCATAAAGCCGGAATTAAAGGAAAAAATGAAATTCATTACCTCTATTTCCGTTCCTGTTAGCTGGAGACGGCAATATTGCGGAATTTTCGAGGCAAAGCTTAACGGAGTTGTTTTCTATTTTCTTGATAATCAGTATTATTTCAAAAGAGACGGAATATACGGCCATTTCGACGACGCTGAAAGATTTGCATTCTTTGCAAGAGCGGTGCTTGAAATAATTCCCGCTATCGGCTGGAAGCCCGATATTATCCATTGCAACGACTGGCAGAGCGCTCTTACTCCGCTTTATTACAGCTGCTACTATGCAACAAGAATGGGATATGAAAACATTAAAACCGTTTTCACAATTCACAACATTCAGTATCAGGGAAAATACGGAAACGAGCTTCTTCAAGATGTTCTCGGCATTGCTCCCGAGCATTATGATTTAATTCAGTATGACGGACTTGTTAACTTTATGAAGGCAGGTATCGAATGCTCAAATAAGGTTACAACCGTTTCCCCAACATACGCAAAGGAAATTCTTGACCCGTGGTATTCTCACGGCCTTGACCCGATTTTAAATCAGCGTTCTTGGAAGCTTTGCGGAATACTTAACGGAATTGATACAGATAGCTACAATCCCGAAGCAGACGCATCGCTTTGGAAAAACTATAATGCAGACGATTTTTCTGCAAAAGCGGAAAATAAGACAGAGCTTCAAAAAATGATGGGTCTTGCCGTTAAGCCCGAAACACCGCTTGTTGGCATAGTTACAAGGCTTGTTGGCCACAAGGGAGTTGACCTTATGAAAGAGGTGCTTGAAAAGAGCCTTTGGGAAAGAGATATTCAGTATGTTGTTCTCGGCTCGGGCGAGTGGCAGTATGAAAGCTATTTCAGAGGCCTGCACGATAAATATCCCGATAAGGTTGGTCTTCGTCTTGGCTTTGTTCCCGACCTTGCAAGAAAAATTTATGCAGGCGCGGATATGTTCCTTATGCCAAGCAAGAGCGAGCCTTGCGGACTTTCGCAGATGGTTGCGCTTCGCTACGGTACAATTCCGATTGTTCGCGAAACGGGTGGACTTAAAGACTCCATTACAGACAGCGGCGACGGAGAGGGCAACGGCTTTACCTTTAAAACTTATGACGCTTACGATATGCTCGGTGCAATTTACAGAGCGGTTGATGCATATAACAGCAAGGATTATTGGAAAATGCTTGTTGAGCGTGCGCTTCGCTGTGATATGAGCTGGGGCAAATCGGCAAACGAATATATTAAAATGTATAAATCATTACTTAAATAAACTAAAAGCACCTTGGGGCTTTCAAAATCCCAAGGTGCTTTTTTATTTTTAATTTATTCAAAGAAGGTCTGAATTCTAGGCAATAAGCTTTTGCTGATTTTATTGATTTTCATTATCGCTTTGCGGCTTTTTCATCGTCAGCGAAATGCGCTTTTTCTCTGCGTCGGCAGACAAAACCCAAACGGTTACTATATCGCCAACCTTTAAAACCTCTGACGGATGCTTTATAAACCTGTTTGTTATCTGCGAAATATGAACAAGCCCGTCCTGATGAACTCCGACATCAACAAACGCTCCGAAATCAATAACATTTCTAACGGTGCCTTTAAGCTCCATTCCTGCTTTAAGGTCCTCAATGCTCATAACATCCGTGCGAAGCATAGGCTGAGGAAGCTCTTCACGGGGGTCTCTGCCCGGCTTGCTTATTTCCGTGATAATATCAATAAGAGTGGGCTCGCCTATTTCAAGCTCCTTTGCAAGAGCAGAGGTGCCGTTTGTTTGGGCATATTCCTTTATTTTTGAAACTCTGCCCTGCCTAACCTCCTCATCGGACACACCGCAGATTTTAAGAAGCCTTTTAGCCGCAGGATACGATTCAGGATGCACCGCCGTGTTATCAAGAACATCCTTTGAATCGGAAATTCTTAAAAAGCCTGCGCATTGCTCAAACGCCTTTGGACCGAGCTTTGAAACCTTTTTAAGCTCCGAGCGTGATTTAAAGGAGCCGTTTTCCTCTCTGTACTGCGTTATATTCTTTGCAATTGCAGAGGAAACGCCTGCAACGCGAACAAGCAGAGACGGAGAAGCTGTGTTTAAATCAACACCAACGGAGTTTACGCAATCCTCAACAACACCGTCAAGCGCGCTTGAAAGCTCCTTTGGCGGCATATCGTGCTGATACTGCCCTACCCCGA
>JALEZT010000175.1 GCA_022772725.1 Eubacterium sp. | reverse complement strand
GGGAAGCGTTTCCTATGCAACGGCGTTTCCGATTATTCTCGGTCAAAATATAGGAACCTGCGTAACTGCAATTATCTCCTCGGTAGGCACAAGCAAAAATGCGAAAAGAGCGGCTTGCGCCCATCTCTATTTCAATGTTATCGGCGTTATCCTTGCAATGATTGCCTTTTACGGCGCAAATGCAATATTCCATTTTGATTTTCTTGATAACTCAATTTCCGCTTCGCAGATTGCGGTTATGCATTCCGTGTTTAACATATTCTCAACAATTATTCTTCTGCCGTTTACAAAGCAGCTTGAATTCCTTGCAAATAAAACGATTAAGAGCGAGCATATTAAGGGCGAGCAAACAATCCTTCTTGATGACCGATTTCTTATCACTCCCTCTTATGCCGTTGAAAAAAGCAGAGAGCTCACGATTGAAATGGCAGAGGTTGTTGAAAAAACGGCAATTACGGCTATGTCTGCCGTAAAGAATTACACGGAGGAAAAGGCGCAGTTAATTAAGGAAAACGAAAAGAGAACAGATAAATACGAAGAGGTGCTTGAAGCATATCTTGTTAAAATCAGCGCGCTTAATCTTAATGATGAAGACAGTAAGCATGTTTTCATTCTTCACCACGCTATCGAAAACTTTGAAAAGATAGGCGATTACAGCGAGGATATCTTAAAGATTAAAAAGAATATCAATAAAAATAATATTAATTTCTCCGAAAAAGCAAAGTATGAGCTTTCCGTTATGATGGCGGCAACAACAAAAATCATAACCTTAACAACAGAGGCGTTTAAAACAAACGATAACGAAAAGGCAAAGGCGATTGAGCCGCTTGAAGAGGCGATTGATAAAATCAAGAAGGAGCTTAAAAACAGGCACTTAAAGCGCATTGAGCTCGGCTCCTGCTCTGTTGACCAGGGCTTCGTTTATCTTGATATAATCAACGCACTTGAAAGAATAGCAGATCATTGTTCAAGCCTTGCCGTTTCAATGATAGAGCTTGAAAGCGGCGATTATAATGTTCACGAATACACCCGTGATTTAAAAGAAACAGATAAAGAATTTATAGAAAATCTTGATGCATATCTTGAAAAATATTCAATAAACTGAAATAATATATAATTAAGATATTGAAAAAACAGTGAAAGAATAAAGGAGAATATTTTATGCCTCTGATTTATATTCTTGAAGATGACGACAGCGTAAGAGAGCTTGAAGCCTATGCGCTTCGCGGAAACGGCTATGAGGTTGGCGGCTTTTCAAATCCAAAGGATTTTTATGAAGCACTTGAAAGGGAAAAGCCCGATCTTGTTGTTGCAGATGTTATGCTTCCGGGGGAGGACGGCTTATCCGTAACCAAAAAGCTCCGTGCAAGCTCGGAATATAAAAATATCCCGATAGTTATTGTTTCCGCAAAGGATTCGGAAATAGACGCCATAAGGGGATTTGATAACGGCGCCGACGATTATATAACAAAGCCGTTTAATCCGTCGGAGCTTATGGCGCGCGTAAAATCTCAGCTGCGCCGGTTCATGGTTTTGGGGGCTATGGATAAAAAGCCCGATGTAATACGAAACGGCGGCATGGAGCTGGACACAAAAGCGAAAACCGTTTATGTGGACGGCGAGGAAATAAAGCTTACAAAGCTGGAATACAAGATCGTTGAGCTATTGATGAAAAACATCGGAACGGTTTTCTCGAATGACGAGATATACCGCCTTGTATGGAACGAGGAAAGCTTTATCACCGATAACACAATAGCCGTGCATATACGGCATATACGCGAAAAAATCGAAATCAACCCCAAAGAGCCGAAATATCTTCAGGTCGTATGGGGAGTCGGCTATAAGATAGTCGCAAACAAATAACCGCAGAAAGGAACTGATTATATATGAAGAAATTTTTCTTTTCAACCGGCACAAAAATCTCTGCCTTTATACTTTTTTTGGTAATAACATTTACCGGCGCATACAAGCTTTCAATAATCTCATTCGATTATATGAAGCTCGATAACGTAAATATAAATGAAAGCAGGCTTGAGGCGAACATCTACTCTGCATTTTC
Source organism: Eubacterium sp. (assembly GCA_022772725.1). Classification (GTDB taxonomy): domain Bacteria; phylum Bacillota; class Clostridia; order Oscillospirales; family Acutalibacteraceae; genus Eubacterium_R. The sequence goes on along the minus strand of JALEZT010000175.1, from coordinate 306 downwards.
CGATATTTTTTCACTGATGGGAATAAAAATCACCACAGGATATGAAAATTATGAAGATACCTACGCCGCAGAGGACAGCACATCACTTAGTGATGAAAGCATAACTTTGCCCGTTCTGTCATCACAGATGAAGATAGTCAGCAATAATTTTAAATATTACGCAACCGACAATAACGGCGTCTACACCAATATGTCAGACGATGAATCTGTGCCTTTCAAGGAGAATCTTGATGCATTTCTGGTTTCCGGAAACCGTACAAGCATAGAATCATACTTGCAGGACGGCGGTATAATACTTATACACAA
>JALEZT010000171.1 GCA_022772725.1 Eubacterium sp. | reverse complement strand
TTTGTTTAAAGATTATTTTTCGGAATATGTAAGTGAATTTCAGCTTTCAAGTCTTGCGCAGGGGCAGATTGTGCGCTTCACGGTGCACCGCGCAGACAGAGAGCTGAGCATTGTTTTAAGCCTTGATACTCTTGTTGATTTTTCCGTTTTCAAAAGCGCGCAGGATAGCATTAAGAAAAAAATGAATCTCAAAAAGGTAAGCATAAAGCCACGCTATTTAAGCAGTCTTTTTGAAGCCTCATATATTCCGAGCATTATTGAATTTGTTAAGGTTAAAAATCCTTCTGCAAACGGATTTTTTGACGGTGCTTCCTATGATTACAATGAGCCTGATTTAAAAATATCTCTGCAAAAGGGCGGTCTTGATATTTTAACCGCTCAAAAGGTAAATGAGGATATTGAAAATGTTATTTTCGATTTGTTCGGTATTCAGGTCAAAGCCGAATTTATCGAGGAAAAGGGCTACGATATAGAAAAAGCCGTTAAAGAGGCAGTTGCTAAAAAGGCGGCAGAGGAGGAAACGGCACGCGCCGAAAAGGAAAAGAATGTTAAGCACACTCTGCTTGACGGCTTCCCGATTTACATAGACACTCAAAGAATAATATTCGGCAAATCAATCAAGGAAAAGCCGAAGCCTATTGCAGATGTTCAGATTGACGACGGTGTTGTTACCGTTTGGGGCGATGTTTTAAAACACGAGGAAAGAAGCACCAAGAGGGGAGACAGTAAAATTTTCTCCTTTGATATTTCGGACTACACCTCCTCGTTAACCGTTAAAATGTTTGACAGTAACAGAATTATCGAGCCCGTTATAGATAAAATTTCTTCTGCAAAAACAGTTATGGTAAGCGGCTTTTATCAGTATGATAAATTCGCAAATGAATATGTTCTCCGCCCAAACAGCATTGCAACAGTTTTAAAGGCCGAAAAGGAGGATAATGAGCCGGAAAAGCGTGTTGAGCTTCATCTTCACACCTCGCTTTCAACTATGGACGGCATATCCTCTCCAACCTCTCTTGTAAACAGAGCGGCAAAGTGGGGTCATAAGGCTATTGCCATAACAGACCACGGCGTTGTTCAGGCGCTTCCCGAGGCAAATTCAGCCGCAAAAAGAGCAGGCATAAAGCTTATCTGCGGTATGGAGGGATATCTTGTTGACGATGAGCTTTATCCCGATTTTATGAATATGAAGCTTCGTGATTTCAAGCGCTATCATATCATTTTCCTCATAAAATCGCTTGAAGGCAGAAAGGTGCTTTATAAGCATATTTCCGCAAGCAATATCAAGTATTTTAAAAACAGACCGCTTATCCCGAAATCCGCTCTTAAAGAGCACAGAAACGGTATTATTATCGGTTCTGCCTGCGAGCAGGGCGAGGTTTATCAGGCAATTCTTGAAGATCAGCCGCAGGAAAAGCTGCTTGAAATTGCTTCGTTTTATGATTATCTTGAAATTCAGCCAAACGGCAATAATGCGTTTATGCTCAGAAGCGGAAGCGATGAGTATATTCAAACCAAAAAAGGCGAAGAAAAGAAAAATCCTTATTGGCGGGTAAACACCGAAGAGGATTTGATTAACATAAATAAAAAAATAATTGCCCTTGCAGATGAGCTCGGCAAAATGACCGTTGCAACGGGAGATGTTCATTTCCTTGATGAAAAGGATGCAAAATTCCGTGCGGTTATTATGGCTTCAAAGGGCTTTGATGATGCAGACGAGCAGGCACCGCTGTATTTCAAAACAACGGGTGAAATGCTTGAAGAATTTGCGTGGGCAGGCGATAGAGCAAAGGAATTTGTTATCTATAATCCGAATAAAATTGCCGATATGATAGATGATGATGTTGTTCCGATTCCTCCCGGAACTTTTCAGCCTCATATTGACGGTGCAGAGGAGGAGCTTACCGAAACCTGCTGGAAAAACGCAAAGGAAAAATACGGAGATCCCGTTCCCGAGGAGGTTGGACCGAGGCTTCAAAAGGAGCTTGATTCAATTATTAAGCACGGCTATGCCGTTTTGTATGTTATTGCAAAAAGACTTGTTCAAAATTCCGAGGAGCACGGCTATCTTGTTGGCTCACGAGGATCCGTAGGCTCGTCGCTTGTTGCACATCTCGGCGGAATTTCAGAGGTTAATCCGCTTCCTCCGCATTATGTTTGCCCCGAATGTAAGCACAGCGAGTTTATAACAGACGGCTCTGTCGGCTCAGGCTTTGACCTTCCCCCAAAAAGCTGCCCCAAATGCGGAGCGGCGATGAACAGAGACGGCCACGAAATCCCGTTTGAAACCTTCCTTGGATTTGACGGAGATAAGGAGCCCGATATAGACCTTAATTTCAGCGGAGATTATCAATCGCAGTCTCACCGCTTTACCGAGGAGCTTTTCGGTAAAACCCATGTGTTTAAGGCGGGAACAATGGCAACAGTTGCCGATAAAACCGCTTACGGATATGTTAAAAAATATCTTGAAGAAAGAGGACTTAAAGTTTCAAGAGCGGAGGAGGACAGGCTTACCGCAGGCTGTACCGGTATTAAAAGAACAACAGGTCAGCACCCCGGCGGAATGGTTGTTGTTCCGAGCGAATATGAGGTTGAGGATTTCACTCCCATTCAGTATCCGTCCGATGATGCTTCAAAGGGAACTCTCACAACACATTTTGACTTTAAAAACGCCCTTCACGACACGTTATTAAAGCTTGACGAGCTCGGACACGATGTTCCAACGCTTTATAAATTCCTTGAAGATGCAACGGGAATACCCGTTATGCAGGTTGATATTTGCGACCCGAAGCTTTATCAAATGATAACCTCAACAGAGCCTATCGGAGTATCTCCCGAGGATATAGACTGCCCAACGGGAACGCTTTCAATTCCCGAAATGGGAACGCCGTTCGTTATCGGAATGTTGACGGAGGCTCAGCCGAAAACCTTTTCGGATTTGCTCCAAATTTCAGGTCTTTCTCACGGCACGGATGTTTGGCTCGGCAATGCGCAGGAGCTTATTGATAAGGGTATATGCACCATTTCCGAGGTTATCGGTTGCCGAGACGGTATTATGACCTATCTTATCCATAAGGCAGAGGCTTACGAAAAGAAAACAGGCAAGGAATCACCGCTAACTAAAAAGGATTGCTTCAAAATTATGGAGTACACCCGAAAGGGAAAGGCGCCCAAGGAGCTTCCTCCTTATGAGGAGAAAATGAAGGAAATCGGCGTTGAGCAATGGTATATTGATTCCTGCTATAAAATTAAATATATGTTCCCCAAGGCACACGCGGCGGCTTATGTTATTGCGGCTTTGCGCCTCGGCTGGTATAAAATTTATTATCCCGTTGAGTATTACAGTGCTTATTTCACAGTTCGCGGAGGCGACCTTGACGCCGTTGCCGCAGTTGCCGGAAAAGCGGCAGTTAAGGCAAGAATGAAGGAAATTAACGCGCATAAGGAGGCGGGAACAATAACCGCCAAGGAAAGCGACACCTATGTTATTTTGCAGATTGTTGTTGAAATGCTTTCAAGGGGAATAGAATTTCTCCCCGTTGATTTGTATAAATCCGATTGGCGCGTTTATAAAATTGAGGACGGAAAAATAAGGCTTCCGTTTTCCGCAATTGCAGGAATAGGCGAAAACGCCGCAAGGCAGATTTCCGATGCCGTTAATGACGGAAACGGCGATTTCATTTCCTGTGATGATTTAATGGTTCGCGCTCATATAGGCCAAAGCGTTGTTGATTCTCTGCGTGAGTGCGGAGCTCTCGGCGATTTGCCGAGCAGTAACCAAATTTCGCTTTTCTGATTATTATTTGTTTTATAATAATTAAATGTTGACAAGTACAATTTAATGTGGTAGCATATTAACACATTAGCACGGTAAAGTGAAATTAACATAAAAGGAACAAAGATATGAAAAGATACGCAAAGGAAACACCCGAGGGAAGCAGAGATTTTCTGTTTGAGGAAAGCGACGACAGAAAAAAGGTTGAATCAACTCTTTCTGCGCTTTATAAGGAAAAAACCTATCGCAAGGTTATAACTCCCGCTATAGAGTATATGGATGTTTTTGAAAACGATAATATCGGAATTGAAGCAGACGAAATGTTCAAGCTGACCGACAGTAACGGCAGAACAACCGTTTTGCGCCCCGATAATACTATGCCTATTGCAAGGCTTGTTGCAACAAGGCTCACTCAAAGCGATTTTCCCGTAAGGCTTTATTATAATCAAAATGTTTTTGTAAGAAATAAGGCGCTTGCAGGCAGAACAAACGAGATTGCTCAAAGCGGTATTGAGCTGATAGGCGACGGCTCTCTCGAAGCAGACCTTGAAGTAATAACAATGGCGGTTGAGGCGCTCAGGCGTTCAAATCTCAATTCGTTTACTGTTGAAATAGGCCACGCAGGCTTTTTCAATTCAATCCTTGAAGATATGAATATATCAAAAACCGTTAAGGCGGATATATGCAATCTTATTGAGGGCAAGAATTATGCCGCATTAAACGATTTGCTCAATTCCTTGGGTGAAAGTATGCAAACAAAGGCGCTCTTTAAGCTTCCGAGGCTCTTCGGCGGAATAGAGGTGCTTGATGAGGCTAAAAGGATTTATAAAAGCCAAAAATCAAATGCCGCACTTGAATATATTAAAACTGTTTATGAAAAGCTTTGCGAGCTCGGTGTTCAGGAAAACATAATGATAGATTTGGGACTTGTCAACCGCTCTAATTATTACACGGGCGTTATCTTCCGCGGCTATGCGGAGGGCTCGGGTGTAACCGTTCTTTCGGGCGGTAGATATGATAATCTTATCGGCGAATTCGGTATGGACGCTCCTGCAATCGGCTTTGCGGTTGATGTTAATGCGCTTTGCGATGTTATGCACGAGGTTATAAATGTTGAGCGTCCGATAAGAATTGCGCTCACAAAGGGCAGACTTGAAAAGGTTTCCGTAGGTCTGTTTAAAAAAATGGGGCTTAACACGGCAGAGCTTGAAAATAAGGGCAGAAGGCTTATTCTTCCCGTTGACGGCTATGAGGCTGTTTTGTCTAAGGCGCCCGATGTTATAACCTATGTTGAGCACGGCGTATGCGATATCGGCGTTGTCGGCAAGGATACTATTGTTGAGCACGGCAGCTCGTTTTATGAGGTTATGGATTTGAATATCGGCAAATGCCGATTTGCGCTTGCCTGCCCAAAGGGAACGGATTTCTTTTCAGGCTATAAGCGCAAGGTTGTTGCTTCTAAATACCCTAAGGTTGCAAAGGAATTTTTCAAATCAAAGGGTATGGATGTTGATATAATCAAAATTGAAGGAAGCGTTGAGCTTGCTCCTTTGCTCGGTCTTGCAGACGGAATTGTTGATATTGTTGAAACAGGTTCAACATTAAAAGAAAACGGTCTTGAAATAGTTGAAGAAATTATTCCTATTTCCGCAAGGGTAATAGTTAATATGGCTTCAATGAAGCTTCGTAAAAAAGAGATTGAAGGCTTTCTTGCCGATATGGAGCTTGCAAGTAAGGTTTAAATTGAAAGGCGGAGAAATATGAAAATAACAAAGGCAAACGGTAAGTCCGAATATCTGCTTATTGAAAATCTTAAAAAAAGAAGCGGAGAAACAGACGAAAAAATAACCGAAATTGTTTCATCAATAATTAAAGGTGTTAAAGAGGGTGGCGACGATGCCGTTCGTGAATATACCGTTAGGTTTGACGGGGGAGTGCCCAAGAAAACCGTTATAGAAAAGGAAGAGCTTGCGCAGTATCTTGATATTGTTGATGATGAGTTCAGAGAAGCAATCATCAGCGCAAGGGATAATATTTACGCCTTTCATCAAAAGCAGGCTCAGCAAAGCTGGCTCACAACAGAGGAAAACGGCGTAATTATGGGTCAGCGCGTTAGAGGGCTTCATAGGGTCGGAATTTATGTTCCCGGCGGAACTGCCGCTTATCCAAGCTCTGTTCTTATGAATGCCGTTCCTGCAAAAATTGCAGGTGTTAAGGAGATTATTATGGTAACTCCGCCCGGAAAGGACGGTAATCCAAATCCTAATATTATGGCGGCTGCCGCAGTTGCCGGTGTAGATAGGGTGTTCCTCTGCGGAGGCGCACAGGCTGTTGCCGCTCTTGCCTACGGAACGGAAAAAATCCCGAAGGTTGATAAAATAGTAGGCCCCGGAAATATCTTTGTTGCAACCGCAAAGAAGCTTCTTTACGGCGTTGTTGATATTGATATGGTTGCAGGCCCGTCGGAAATTCTTATCGTTGCGGATAAGTCCGCAAAGCCCGCTTTTCTTGCCGCTGATTTAATGAGCCAGGCAGAGCATGATAAAATGGCTTCTTCAATTCTTTTAACAACCTCCGAATCACTTGCAAGGGCAACAGTTAAGGAGATTGAAAAGCAGATTAAATTCCTTGAAAGGCAGGAAATTATTGAGCAGTCGCTTGATGATTACGGCGAAATTATCGTTTGCGAAAATCTTTCGCAGGCAATTGAATTTGCTAATGAGCTTGCACCGGAGCACCTTGAGCTCTGCGTTGAAGAGCCGCTCAAATATATCGGTATGATTGATAATGCAGGCTCCGTTTTCCTCGGCAATTGGTCGCCCGAGCCTCTCGGAGATTATTATGCAGGTCCAAACCATGTTTTGCCAACAAGCGGCACGGCAAGATTTTTCAGTCCGCTTTCGGTGGATAGCTTTATTAAAAAATCCTCATTTATATATTACACTCAGCAGGAGCTTTCAAACGCAAAGGATAAAATCATTAACCTTGCAGAAACAGAGGGCTTAACTGCTCACGCAAACAGTATAAAGGTTAGATTTAATGAGAAAAACTAAAATATTAATTTCCCTCGTTTTGTCTGCTCTTTTGGCGTTTTCGTTTTCGTCCTGTGCTTCTCAAAAAACAAACACAGACGATTCAAATGCTTCCTCTGAAGCAGAAAAAGTCCTTGCGGTGCATTTTCTTGATGTCGGTCAGGGCGACAGTGAGTTTATCGAGCTTCCTAACGGCGAAACGATGCTTATAGACGCAGGCGAAGCCGATGAGGGCAAAACCGTTGTTTCCGATTTAAAGAAAATAGGTGTCCAAGCAATAACATATCTTGTTGCAACTCATCCTCATTCCGACCATATCGGAGGTCTTGCCGAGGTGCTTTCTCAGTTTAGCGTAGAGAATGTTTATATGCCGAATGCTGTTTCGTCATCACAAACCTATTCGGATTTTCTTGATGCTGTTGAGGCAGAAAACTGCAATGTTATTGAAGCAAAAAGCGGCGTTAATGTTGTCAGCACCCCCGATTTGAGCGTTTCGTTTTTAGCGCCCTGCTCGGCGGAATATGATGATTTGAATAATTATTCGGCGGTTGTGAAAATAACCTACGGCGAAACCTCATTTCTCTTTATGGGCGACGCGGAGGAGCTTTCCGAAAACGAAATAACCGCCGATGTCAGCGCAGATGTTATCAAGGTAGGTCATCACGGCTCGTCAACCTCCTCCTCGCAAAGCTTTGTTAATCGTGTTTCGGCTGATTATGCCGTTATTGAATGCGGCAAGGATAATTCATACGGCCATCCGCACACGGAAATAGTTGAGCGTTGGGAGAAATCGGGAGCGCAGGTTTTAAGAACGGATTTGCTCGGATATATTCATTTCATAAGCAACGGCAGGGAAATTTCGTATGTAACCGAAAGTGCTTTAAGCTCACTCTACTATCCCTCTTCAACCGAGGAAGGCACGCAGGCGGATAACGAAGACTTTGAATATAAATGGGTGCTTAACACAAGCAGTAAAAAAATCCATTACCCCTCCTGCCGTTATGCCGAATCAATAAGCGATAAAAACAGGGATTATTCAAACGAAAGCGTAAGCACGCTCAAAGCAGAGGGATATTCTCCCTGCGGAGAATGTAAGCCAACGGATTGATATTATGAGAATTATTATTGACAGAATTGAAAATCAAACCGCCGTTTGCGAGCTTGAAAACGGCGAAACGGTAAACGCTCCCGTATCTCTTTTTGAGAATATAAGCGAGGGTGCGGTTTACAATTTATCAAAGGATACCGCTTCTGAGGAAGAAAGAAAAAAATCAGCACAGAAAAGATTGAATAATCTTTTTAATAAATAATGGGAGAACGATATGAGAACTGCTAAAATTGAGAGAAACACCAAGGAAACGCAGATAAGCCTTGAACTCTGCCTTGACGGCGGAGAGGTTGAAATTTCAACGGGAATAGGCTTTTTTGACCATATGATGACTGCCTTTGCAGTTCACGGCGGCTTCGGCTTAAAGCTTAATGTTAAGGGCGATCTTGAAGTTGATACTCATCACACTGTTGAGGATACGGGCATTGCGCTCGGCAAGGCGTTTAAGGAAGCACTCGGCAATATGGGCTCAATAAAGCGTTACGGCTCGTTTTATATCCCTATGGATGAAAGCCTTGCTTTCTGCTCTCTTGATATTTCAAACAGACCGTTTCTTGTTTTCAATGCGGATTTTGAAGAGGAAAGATGCGGAGATTATGAAAATTGCTGCACAGAGGAATTTTTCCGTGCCTTTGCCGTTAATGCAGGCATAACCCTTCATTTAAGCGTTCTTTACGGCTCAAATTCCCATCACAAAATTGAGGCGCTTTTCAAGGCTTGCGCTCACGCGCTTAAAGAAGCCTGTGAAAAAACAGATTCGGGCATTCTTTCAACAAAGGGCGTTCTTTAATATTTGAAAGGCTGATAACTATGATTATTTTTCCTGCAATAGATATAATGAATAAAAAGCCCGTGCGCCTTTATAAAGGCGAGTTTTCAACTGCAAAGCAGGTTGCCGAAAATGCACTTGAAACCGCAAAGGCATTTGAAAATGCAGGCGCAGAGTGGATACATACCGTTGACCTTGACGGCTCATTAAAAAAGGAAAGGGTAAACAGTGATGTTTTCCTTGAAATAGCGCGTGAAACCTCTCTTAAAGTTGAGGTCGGCGGCGGAATAAGAAGCCTTGAAGATATTGAGTTTTATCTTTCAAACGGCATAGAGCGCGTTATTTTAGGCTCTGTTGCGCTGAAAAATCCCTCTCTTGTTAAAGAAGCGGTCGGCGAGTTCGGCGAAAGAATTGCAGTCGGCATTGATGCTTCAAACGGCTATGCCGCCGCAGAGGGCTGGACCGAAAGCTCTGATGTTTATTTCACTGACCTTGCAAAGAAAATGGAGGACTTCGGCGTTAAAACGATTATATACACCGATATTTCAAAGGACGGAACCCTAAGCGGTCCTAATCTTTCACAGCTTAAAGAAATCAATAATGCCGTTTCCTGCAATATAATTGCTTCGGGCGGAATAACCGATATAAACGATATTATTGCATTAAGAAACGAAGGGCTTTACGGTGCAATATGCGGAAAAAGTATTTATAATTCAACCCTTGATTTAAGAGAGGCAATTGAAATCTGCAATTGAGGTTTTCAAATGGATGTAAAAAAATATTTTAAAAAGTCGGATTTAATTCCTGCAATTATTCAGGAGGATAAAACAGGCGAGGTTCTTATGCTTGCCTATATGAATGAGGAATCCTTTCTTAAAACTCTTGAAACGGGCTACACTTGGTTTTGGTCAAGAAGCAGGCAGGAGCTTTGGAATAAGGGCGCAACAAGCGGTCATCTTCAAAGGGTTGTTTCAATAAAGGGCGATTGTGATGACGATACTCTGCTCATAACAGTTGTTCAAACGGGTGCCGCCTGCCACACGGGAAATCATTCCTGCTTTTTTAACGATATAAAGGAATTTTGATAAAGGGTGTTGAATATGGATTTAATCAAAAACGAATATCAGGTTATTATAGATAGAAAAAACGAAAAGGCAGAGGGCTCATACACTGCATACCTTTTTGAACAGGGAATTGATAAAATTCTTAAAAAGGTCGGCGAGGAGTGCACGGAAACGGTTATCGCCGCCAAGAATAATAA
>JALEZT010000170.1 GCA_022772725.1 Eubacterium sp. | reverse complement strand
ATATTATTGAAAAGGACAACACCTGCTACGGCATTGTTTGCGAGGATGAGTTCGGCGAAAGCGGAGCAATTATTGCAAAGGATATCATTCTTGCAACGGGCGGAATAGGAGGCCTTTTCAAGAACTCAACTAATTTCTCGCATATAACGGGCGATTCCTTTGCGCTTGCGCTTATGCACAACATTGAGCTTCAGGATATGAATTACATTCAAATTCATCCGACAACGCTTTACAGCAAAAAAAGCGGACGGCGATTTCTTATCAGCGAAAGCGTTCGCGGAGAGGGCGCAATTCTGCTTAATGAAAACGGCGAGCGCTTTACCGATGAGCTTCAACCGAGAGATGTTGTTACCGATGCTATATGCAGAGAAATGGAAAAATTCGGTACAGACCATGTTTATATAACCCTGCCGACCATGACGAGCGAGGAGGCAAGAAAACGCTTTCCGAACATTTTTGAGGCTTGTATGGAGGAGGGCTACGATATTACGAAGGACAAGGTGCCCGTTACTCCCGGTCAACATTATATGATGGGCGGAATTAAAACGGACATTAACGGCAAAACCTCTATGAAACACCTTTACGCTGTGGGCGAAACCGCCTGCAACGGCGTTCACGGACGAAACAGGCTTGCTTCAAACAGTCTGCTTGAAAGCCTTGTTTTCTCAAAGAGGGCGGCGGATTTGATTGCCTGCGACGATGATAAAAAGGAAGCCTATGAGCCCGACATTGATTTTTCGGCATATCCTGAAAAGCAGGAGCGCGAAAGAAAATTCAAAGAGCTCATTATGAATGAGATTGAAAGAAAGGACAAGGCATTTTATGATAAGTGGTGTAACGATGAAGATTAATGTTGACGATTATATCATCAACACATTAAAAGAGGATATAACAAGCGAGGATGTTTCAACAAACGCCGTTATGCCCGAAAACAAAAACGGAAAAGCGGATTTAATCTGCAAAAGCAACGGCATAATATGCGGACTTGACATTTTTGAGCGCACCTTTAAAATTCTTGATGAAAAATCACATTTTGAAACAAATGTTAAAGACGGCGATTATGTTGAAAAGGGACAGCTTATCGGCGTTATTAAGGGCGACATAAAGGCTATTCTTTCGGGCGAGCGCACTGCGCTTAACTATCTTCAAAGAATGAGCGGAATTGCAACAATAACAAAGGAATACAACGACGAATTAAAGGGATACAAAACAGTTTTGCTTGACACAAGAAAAACAACCCCGAATATGCGCCCGTTTGAAAAATACGCAGTAACCGTCGGCGGAGCAACCAACCACAGATATAATCTTTCCGACGGAGTTTTACTTAAAGATAATCATATCGGAGCAGCAGGCTCAATAACAAGAGCGATTGAAATGGCAAAGGCCTATGCGCCGTTCGTTAGAAAAATTGAGATTGAAACGGAAACAATCGAGCAGGTTAAGGAAGCACTTGACGCAGGCGCGGATATTATTATGCTTGATAATATGACAAACGAGGTTATGCGCGAATGTGTTGAATTGATAAACGGCAGAGCGCAAACGGAATGCTCGGGCAATGTTACAAAGGAAAGGCTTCGCGAGATTGCCGAAATAGGCGTTGATTTCGTTTCCTGCGGAGCACTCACCCACTCTGCTCCCATAATGGATTTAAGCCTTAAAAACCTCACTCCGACAGAGTAAACATATTTTTACATACAAAAAACAGGTGCTCTGTTTTTGAACACCTGTTTTTATTTATGTATTTAATTTGTTACTGCTTTGCGCCGTTATCAAACATTTCAAGCGCTTTAACGCTTGCTGCGAAGCAGTTTGCAAGTCCTTCCTCGTTCATATTATCATAGGTATCTCTTCTTGTGTGATAATAATCCTCAAGCTTATGGTTAAGACCTGTTACACCTGTTGCACGGAAGCCTGCCTGAGCGAACGCAGCCGAATCCGTTGCACCGCCGAGAGGTGGAACCCAACCCTTTTTGCAGGGAACATTCACTGCCTTTGCAGCCTCCATAAACAAATCGGAAACATCCTTATCTGCCGCAACGGTTCCGTTAAGGTCTCGGTAATTAGTCATAAGATATTTAGGATCGTGAATTGTATCATAAGAGAAAATAAAGGTCGGAACATCCTGAAAATCGTTTTTATGCTGTTCGCACCAAGCCTTTGCGCCTCTTAATCCTGCTTCCTCGGAGCCTGTTAAAACAACTGCAAGCTCTGTGTTTTCAAGCTCAATGCCCTCATCTTTAAGAGCTTTAAGAATTGCAATTCCCATATAACAGCCCGAAAGGTTATCGTTTGCACCGTCAACAACTCTGCGGTAATTCACCATAAAGTAAAGACCGATAAGGAACGGAACAAAGATAAGTCCTATAAGACCTGCCTTAACGATAGAAAGAGATGTGTCGGCAGGGGCGAATGTAATGCCGTATTTTGCAATATAAATTATTGAAATAACGATATAATACACCGCTCCTAAGCCGCAGATAATTGCGTGGCCCTCAAAGCCTACACCGCCGAGCTTATAGTTTACAGGCCATTCCCAAGCCGCATCCGGATGGCCGTTAAAAACAATTCTTCTTTTTGTTTCGCCCTTGCATTTCTTGATAGCGGTTACATTATGACCTGTTTTTTCGAGAAAGAGCGGATCAATAAGCTTTTTATAAAATCCGAACTCTGCAAGAACGATAAACAAGCCTGCAACAATAAGAATTACAGAAAGAAGCGGGCAGAAAAAGAAAAGAGCAACCGCAAACAAAACAAATGAAATAGTGAAGAAAATCCAACCGTAAAACGAACCGGGATTTTCCTTAAAGGGCTCAACAACTGCACTGTCGCATCCGCAGTCTTTTTTAAGAACATCAGCCATATACTCGCATGCCTGCTCCTCGCCCTTTGAACCGGGAGACCTTTTTTCAAAGGCTTTGCATATATGGGTTATTTCTTTAACCATATAT
>JALEZT010000167.1 GCA_022772725.1 Eubacterium sp. | reverse complement strand
AATCTTCCCGAAAGGGTTAAAGCAAAGCACTCCTCAAAAGAGATAAAATAACGCTTTTTTATAAAAATAACTCTGTTTTTATTTGAGATTGACAAAAAATTGACGAATAACTGCTCAATCTCTGTGAAAAAATATGTATTGATTTTGGTAATAATATAATTTATAATATTTAGCGTGCTAAAATAATATTTTACAGAGAGGTACAAATATGAACGCATTAAACAAAAAAACAATTGAAGACATTGATGTAGCAGGCAAAAAGGTTCTTGTTCGTTGCGATTTTAATGTTCCGCTTAAAGACGGAGAAATCACAAACGATAAAAGAATAGTTGCCGCTCTTCCAACAATTAAATATCTTATGGAGCACGGTGCAAGGGTTATCCTTTGCTCTCATCTCGGCAGACCTAAGGGAGAATATAAGCCCGAGTTCAGCCTTGCTCCCGTTGCCGCAAGACTTTCAGAGTATCTCGGCAAAGAGGTTAAGCTTGCAGAGGATGAAAATGTTGTTGGCGAAAACGCAAAGGCAATGGCTGCCGCTCTTCAAGACGGCGATGTTATGCTTCTTGAAAATGTTCGTTACAGAAAAGAAGAAACCAAAAACGAAGAGAATTTCTCAAAGGAGCTTGCTTCTCTTGCTGAAATTTTCGTAAACGATGCTTTCGGAACCGCTCACAGAGCACATTGCTCAACAACAGGCGTTGCCGCTTATCTTCCGGCAGTTTGCGGTTATCTTATTCAAAAGGAAATCACCTTTATGGGCGGAGCTCTTGCAAATCCGAAAAGACCGCTCGTTGCTATCCTCGGCGGTGCAAAGGTTTCCGATAAAATCGGCGTTATAACAAACCTCCTCGATAAGTGCGACACTCTTATTATCGGCGGCGGTATGGCTTACACCTTTATGAAATCTCTCGGCCATCATATCGGCACCTCTCTTCTTGAAGAGGAGCAGGTTGAAAATGCCGGCAAAATGATGGAGGATGCAAAGGCAAAGGGCGTTAAATTCCTTATTCCTGTTGATAACAAGGTTGGTAAGGAATATGATGAAAACACAGAGGCTATGGTTGTAAACAGTGATGAAATTCCTGACGGCTGGATGGGTCTTGATATCGGTCCCAAAACTCAGGCTCTCTTCACAGACGCAATCAAGGGTGCAGGCACAATTATCTGGAACGGACCAATGGGCGTTTCCGAATGGGATAATTTCGCGGCAGGCACAATCGCAGTTGCAAATGCGGTTGCTCAGTCGGGCGCAATCTCAATCGTTGGCGGCGGCGACTCCGTTGCGGCAGTAACAAAGCTTGGCTTCAGCGATAAGATGAGCCATATCTCAACAGGCGGCGGCGCTTCTCTTGAATTCCTTGAAGGCAAGGAGCTTCCGGGTATTGCCGCTCTTATGGATAAAGACTAATTATTAAACAGTGTAAAAAAAGAGGTAACATATTATGAATAAACAGCTTCGTAAAGCAGTTATTGCAGGTAACTGGAAAATGAATAACACTCCTGCTGAAACAACGGCTCTCATCAACGAGATGAAGCCCCTTGTTGCAGGTGCGGATTGCGATGTTATTATATGCGCTCCGTTTGTTGATTTGCAGGCGGCTCTTGATGCGGCAGAAGGCTCAAACATTAAAATCGGTGCAGAAAACTGCCATTGGGCTCCAAGCGGTGCTTTCACGGCAGAGGTTTCTGCTCCCATGCTTAAAGCAATGGGCGTTCCTTATGTTATTATCGGCCATTCAGAGCGTCGTCAGTATTTCGGCGAAACTAATGAAACCGTAAACAAAAGAGTTCGCGCGGCTCTTGATAACGGCTTAAAGGTTATCCTTTGCGTTGGCGAGGTTCTTGCAGAAAGAGAGCAGGGAGTAACCTTTGAGGTTGTTGGTCTTCAAACAAAGATTGCTCTTCAAGGCGTAACAGAGGAAGAGCTTAAAAATGTTATTATCGCTTATGAGCCTGTTTGGGCTATCGGCACGGGCAAAACCGCAACCGCAGACCAGGCAGACGAGGTTAACGGATATATCCGTTCTGTTATCGCAGAGCTTTACGGTAAGGCTGCGGCAGACGCATTTGTTGTTCAGTACGGCGGCTCAATGAACGCTAAAAACGCAGATGAGCTTCTTTCAAAGGAGAATGTTGACGGCGGACTTATCGGCGGTGCTTCTCTTAAAGCAGAGGATTTCTCTGTTATCGTTAAAGCGGCAAGCAAATAATTAATCAAGTCAGCGGTTTTCCGCATTGCCCGCAGGGGTTAAGACTTTGAATTTCAGCCCTCCTGCTCGGAGGGCTTTTTTAAAAAAGCTAAGGAGGATACAAATGAAAAAACCTGTTGTTTTATGTATAATGGACGGCTTCGGTAAAAACGATTCCGAATACGGTAATGCAATAGCAATGGCAAAAAAGCCAAATCTTGATAAGCTTATGGCAGAGTGCCCGATGACATATATCGGTGCTTCGGGTATGGATGTAGGCTTGCCCGACGGTCAGATGGGAAACAGCGAGGTTGGCCACACTAATATCGGTGCCGGCAGAGTTGTTTATCAGCCGTTAACAAGAAAAACAAAGGCTTTCAGAGACGGCGAGGCAAACGCAAATCCCGCTCTCTGCAAGGCAATGGATAATGCGAAGGACAAGGCTCTTCATCTTATCGGCCTTGTTTCTCCCGGCGGTGTTCACAGCCACACAGAGCACCTTTACGGCCTCATTGAAATGGCAAAGAAAAAGGGCGTTCAAAATGTTTATGTTCACGCTTTGCTTGACGGCAGAGATGTTCCTCCCGCTTCGGCAGTTGAATATCTTGAAGAGCTTGAAAGCAAAATGAGCGAAATCGGCGTTGGTAAAATCGCTTCCGTTATGGGCAGATTTTATGCTATGGACCGTGATAATATTTGGGACAGAGTTGAAAAGGCCTATGCCGCTATGGTTTACGGCGAGGGAATCCATTCCGATAACGCCGTTGAGGCGGTTAAGGCTTCTTATGAAACAATTGATGAGGACGGAAAGCATTTAACCGATGAGTTCGTTCTTCCTACGGTTATCGGAAATGACGGCAGAATTAAGGAGAACGACAGCGTTATTTTCTTCAATTTCCGCCCCGACAGAGCAAGAGAAATAACAAGAACCTTTGTTGACCCCGATTTCAACGGCTTTGAAAGAAGAAACGGCTTCTTTAATCTTTGCTATGTTTGTATGACTCAGTATGATGCCGAAATGCCTAATGTTGAGGTTGCATTCGGCCCCGAAGCATTAACAAACACCTTCGGCGAATATATCAGCGCACACGGAAAAACCCAGCTTCGCATTGCCGAAACGCAGAAATATGCTCATGTAACCTTCTTCTTTAACGGCGGCGAGGAAAAGCAGTATGAGGGAGAGGACAGAATACTTGTTGATTCTCCGAAAATCTCAACCTTTGACCTTATGCCCGAAATGAGTGCTCCCGGTGTTTCCGAAAAGCTTAATGAGGCAGTCAGAAGCGGAAAATATGACGCTATCATAGTTAATTTCGCAAACTGCGATATGGTTGGCCACACGGGCATTATCCCTGCGGCAGTTAAAGCGGTTGAAACGGTTGACGAGTGCGTTGGCTCGCTTGCACAGGCGGTTAAGGAAATGGACGGCGTTCTTTTCGTAACGGCAGACCACGGCAATGCCGATAAAATGCTCGATGAAAACGGCGAACCGTTCACGGCGCACACAACAAATCCCGTTCCCTTTATCGTTTATAATTATCCCTGCGAGGTTAGAGAGGGTGGAAGGCTTTGCGATATTGCCCCAACAATGCTTAAAGTTATGGGACTTGACCAGCCCGCAGAAATGACAGGCGTTTCAATCATCAAATAGGCGTTAAAAATTAATAATGTATTATAAAACTCCGTAGAAACAAAAGCCTCTACGGAGTTTTTATTTTTGATTGCTTGAATTTGATATCGCTTCCTATTTCGCGTTCGGCGCATTGCTGATAGTTATATCCTATGTTTATCAGCGTTTCAGCAAAAAGCTCGAAGAGCAGGCCGCTTCAATGTTGAGTGATAGCGAAGAAATCAACGAAGCAGTTGAGTAATTAAAATAAAAGGGAAAGATGAGCTTTTGCTTTCATCTTTCCCTTGATTTATTATATAACCCTTTATTTTGGCTTTATCCCAACATTTGACATAGAGCCTTTATTTGTATCATTCCCACTCATTTTCGGGATTCTTCTCTGGCTTATTTATGCCCTAAATTGTATTCTAAAAGGCAATTTTGACACCAATTTTGTACCCATTATTTCATTTATCAAAATTTTTGCTGCAGAAAACGTTGCAAAACCGATTGCGGAATGGTGCCGGGTGGCTATAAGGTAAAACAATCTATTTTGCTTTTCTACATAAAGGGCAATACGCTCTTGTTAACAAATGGTCAGCTCGTATACTCCATTCGTGACCACAGTCATTGCAATGAGCCACTAACTTTTCTTTTGCACCGTTATAAGCAAGCACACTTACTTTCCCTGCGGAGTTATCTTTGATTTTTTCAAAGTATTTTTGTGTGCGGTTGATTTGCTTTTCTTCAGCACTAAGTGTTGAAGTTTTAGGTTTCCTCTCCGCTTTGGGTGTGACAGATGGATTGCAATGCGGACATTCTGACCGTTTTAACATTGCATTATACGATTTAGAAAAAGTATTCCCACATACCTGACATCGAAGTGTAACCTTTGAATATGAATCAACATACTCAACAACATCTATCTGCTTATTAGCTATTCTATTCTTAAAGTTTTCAATTCTGCTCTCTACAGAATTGAGAGGTAATGCGTTATCTATTTCAAATTTAACTTTTGAAATAATAA